>NZ_QUGF01000007.1:0-120472 GCF_003479275.1 Clostridium sp. AF20-7
GAAGCGGGGGAAAAGCTGGAGATAACTTCAAAGGCTTACCTATCGCTATTTCCGTCAGATTTGGCAACTTACGGCAGGGACGCAAAGGCACTGCTGAAGGAATTGCAGAGCCAGAATGAGCGTATGTTCCTGCTGACCTTTCTGGTGATGAATACCGGCGAGACGGAGCAGGAGCTGGAAACCAATGTGTTTCAAGCTTCCAGTATCGCGCAGAAGTACAACTGCAACCTGCGCCGTCTGGGCTTTCAGCAGGAGCAGGGGCTGATGAGCTGTCTGCCGCTGGCACAGAACCTGATTGAGATTCAGCGCAGCATGACTACCAGCAGCACGGCAATTTTCGTTCCGTTTACCACCCAGGAACTGTTTCAGACCGGGAAAGAGGCTCTGTACTATGGGCTGAATGCTCTGTCCAACAACCTGATTATGGTTGACCGGAAAAAGCTCAAAAACCCCAACGGGCTGATTCTGGGTACTCCCGGTTCCGGTAAATCCTTCTCTGCCAAGCGAGAAATCGCCAATGCGTTTCTGGTGACGGATGACGATGTAATTGTGTGCGATCCGGAAGCCGAGTACACGGCACTGGTGAAGAAATTTGAGGGGCAGGTCATTAAAATCAGCCCTTCCAGCGCGCAGTATATCAACCCGATGGACATCAATGCGAACTATTCGGAAGAGGATACCCTGCGAAGTTCTGTCAAATGTAGATAATCTGACAATACGAACATGGCTCACACGTAGTCTTCGACACCGAATATCAGCCAGCACACATATGAGGACGGAAAATGTAGCAGCTTTTGAAAAATTGCTTTTTCTGCTCAAAGTGCTATAATCGGAATATACCGAATACAAAGGGAGGAAAGCTCCCATGCCAAGACCGCCACGGTGCCGTCGAATTTGTGGCGTACCACAGGTCGATACATTCTGTCCTAACGGGTGCGAGAATACCGAGCCGATCCTGCTGACGCTGGACGAATACGAGGTCATTCGGCTGGTTGACTTGGAGCAGCAAACCCACGAGCAGTGTGCCGCTCAAATGGAGATTTCCCGCTCTACCGTGCAGGAGATTTACGAAAGCGCACGGAGCAAGATCGTAGCGTGTCTTGTCCACGGGAAACCGCTGCACATCACCGGGGGAAACTACCGCATCTGCGGAGGACAGGAGGCAGCTCACTGCGGCCGTTGCTGCCGGATGCAGAGAGCCAACATGGAAAAATCAGGCAAAACTTGCAAAGGAGATTCCATTATGAAAATTGCAGTTACCTATGACAACGGTCAGATCTTTCAGCATTTCGGTCACACCGAGCAGTTCAAGCTTTATGAATCTGTGGACGGCAAAATCGTCCATGCGGAAGTCGTTGATACCAACGGCAGCGGTCACGGCGCACTGGCAGGATTCCTGATGTAGGACGGATTTTGCGGACATTCAAAATAAAAAAGAATGTGGAGGTAACAGACAATGGCAAAATCATTATTTGAGGAACTGGGCGGCAAATACGAAAGGCAAGGGGATTATTTGATACCGTGCTTAACTGTACCCGCCGAAGAAGAACAGGCAATAGGCATCTGGGGGCAACGGCATTTAGATTATCTAAAACAGTACCGTAAAGTTACATACACCAATCTTCTTACAAGCGGCAGGCTAAACGCCTACCTTGCCGACATCAACAGACAGGCACAGGAACGCTTTGAAAGGCTCATAGAGGGTATGAAACAGGCACAGGGCATAACGGAACAGCTAAAGGCAGAAAACGCCTTAGAATGGACAGGATGCCTCAATAACATAAGGGCTTGTGCGAGGGAGATTGTGGAAAAGGAAATTATTTTTGCATAAACAGATGATTAGTGGCAGGGGGAAATCCTGCCGCTTTTTCTGCTTTAGTTTGTCAGCTTGACAAATAAAGGGTTAAGGAATATAATTAGATTCAGTATTATACAAGGAGTTAATAAATATGCGGCAAGGTATTCTTAAATAAACTGTCAATTTGATAGTGGGAACAAAAAGTAGCAGTCTCGTTTCACTTTTAATATGGGGCTTAGTTTTTTGTACCCAGTTTAAGAATACTTTTATCATGTAATTTTATATGCCCGAAAACATATAAGTGTTTTGGGGCTATTGGAGTTATTTACCCAGTGATAGGAGTATTTATCACTGGGTATTTTTATGCCCTTTTTTGGGTGTTGATAGGAGGAAAATCACATGAAAATAATTAACTTAGGCATTCTGGCTCACGTTGACGCAGGAAAGACAACATTAACGGAAAGTTTATTGTATACCAGTGGTGCAATTGCAGAACTAGGGAGCGTAGATGAAGGCACAACAAGGACAGATACAATGAATTTGGAGCGTCAAAGGGGAATCACTATCCAGACAGCAGTGACATCTTTTCAGTGGGAGGATGTAAAAGTCAACATTATAGATACGCCAGGCCATATGGATTTTTTGGCGGAAGTATACCGTTCTTTATCCGTATTAGACGGAGCAGTATTATTAGTTTCTGCAAAGGATGGCATACAGGCACAGACCCGTATACTGTTTCATGCACTACAGACAATGAAGATTCCGACAATTTTTTTCATCAATAAAATTGACCAAGAGGGGATTGATTTGCCAATGGTATATCGAGAAATGAAAGCAAAGCTTTCTTCGGAAATTATAGTGAAGCAAAAGGTTGGGCAGCATCCCCATATAAATGTAACGGACAATGACGATATGGAACAGTGGGATGCGGTAATTATGGGAAACGATGAACTATTAGAGAAATATATGTCAGGGAAACCGTTTAAAATGTCAGAACTGGAACAGGAAGAAAACAGGAGATTCCAAAACGGAACGTTATTTCCCGTTTATCACGGAAGCGCTAAAAACAATCTGGGGATTCGGCAGCTTATAGAAGTGATTGCCAGTAAATTTTATTCATCAACGCCTGAAGGTCAATCTGAACTATGCGGGCAGGTTTTTAAGATTGAATATTCAGAGAAAAGGCGGCGTTTTGTTTATGTGCGTATATATAGCGGAACATTGCATTTGAGGGATGTTATTAGAATATCTGAAAAAGAGAAAATAAAAATCACAGAGATGTGTGTTCCGACAAACGGTGAATTATATTCATCCGATACAGCCTGCTCTGGTGATATTGTAATTTTACCAAATGATGTTTTGCAGCTAAACAGTATTTTGGGGAACGGAATACTGTTGCCGCAGAGAAAATTTATTGAAAATCCTCTCCCTATGCTCCAAACAACGATTGCAGTAAAGAAATCTGAACAGCGGGAAATATTGCTTGGGGCACTTACAGAAATTTCAGATGGCGACCCTCTTTTAAAATATTATGTGGATACTACAACGCATGAGATTATACTTTCTTTTTTGGGGAAAGTGCAGATGGAAGTCATTTGTGCCATCCTTGAGGAAAAATATCATGTGGAGGCAGAAATAAAAGAGCCTACTGTTATATATATGGAAAGACCGCTTAGAAAAGCAGAATATACCATCCACATAGAAGTCCCGCCAAATCCTTTCTGGGCTTCTGTCGGGTTGTCCATAGAGCCGCTCCCTATTGGAAGCGGAGTGCAGTATGAAAGCAGAGTTTCACTTGGATATTTAAATCAATCGTTCCAAAATGCGGTTATGGAGGGGGTTCTTTATGGCTGCGAGCAGGGGCTGTATGGATGGAAAGTGACAGACTGTAAAATCTGTTTTGAATATGGATTGTATTATAGTCCTGTAAGTACCCCCGCAGACTTTCGGCTGCTTTCCCCTATCGTATTGGAGCAGGCTTTAAAAAAAGCAGGGACAGAACTATTAGAGCCATATCTCCACTTTGAAATTTATGCACCGCAGGAATATCTCTCACGGGCGTATCATGATGCTCCAAGGTATTGTGCAGATATTGTAAGTACTCAGATAAAGAATGACGAGGTCATTCTGAAAGGAGAAATCCCTGCTAGATGTATTCAAGAATACAGGAACGATTTAACTTATTTCACAAATGGGCAGGGAGTCTGCTTGACAGAGTTAAAAGGATACCAGCCAGCTATTGGTAAATTTATTTGCCAACCCCGCCGCCCGAATAGCCGTATAGATAAGGTTCGGCATATGTTCCACAAGTTAGCTTAACAGCTTGCAAAAGTCATATAAAATGAGATTTGAAAGGATTAGAGACTAATTATGATGAAATGCGAATGGATATTGTGTCCTGTTTGTGGGAACAAAACCCGTAATAAAATTAGGAAGGACACTGTTTTGGAGAATTATCCCCTTTATTGTCCAAAATGCAGACAAGAAAGATTGATTAAAGTTGACAACTTGAAGATAACTGTCATCAAAGAGCCAGACGCTTAAGACGCAGAGCCGATGAAATTGTGGAACAATTCACGAATCATCGGCTCTTTTTGTTTCGTATTTGAAAGAACAAACTCACCAAATAAAAAAAACGATATTCGGGTGGGTTATTTTGTTATACCCTAAATTACCCTCTGAATTTGTTTTTAAATTTGGAGGGATTTTTTTATGTCCTTTTTTCGGGCAGTTATCTATCTGCTCATACGAAGCAAAATTTATCAATACATAGCATATCAGAGAACGGCAGGAAACCAGTTAAAAAAATTTCTGCCTATGCAACGGCACTTCCTGCCTTGAATGTAGAAGTACAATCTCCATACAACAGAATTAATATTTCCCATAACCGTAAAGGTCATAGAGCCTTTGCGGTTTTTCTTTTGTCGATTTTTGTTGGAAAGTGCCATAGGGCTATTAGTGGTGTTAGGTGTCGTTCGCCACCTCTCCATCTGGATTTTGAACATTTCAAAAATTCAGATGGGAGGTACTTACAGTGAAATACGCACCGAGAAAGGTATATATCAAGGAAAGCGGCAGATATGTGGAACTGTCCTATACGGATTTCTGCCGCCGCAGGGAATCCGACCAGACCTATATGGACAAGCTGTTTATCCCCATTCAAGGCTGTCTGCTTGAAGTCGTGAGGGAGCAATACACGGACTTCTACCGAGATAAGGAACGGTGGCGTTATCTGAAAAAATTAGATACGAAGAACAGCCTGCTTTCTCTGGATGGATTTACGGACAGCGAGGGGAAGCCTTTAGACTTTATCGCTGATGAAGCGGCAGACATTGCGGAAACCGTTGTCAATGCGGTTATGGTGGACAGGCTGAAAGCCGCCCTGCCTTTGCTGTCGGATAGTGAACAGGAATTGATACAGGCAATCTTTTTTGACGGACTTTCTGAGCGTGAAGTCGGGGCGAGGTTCGGCATAACCCAGAGCGTTGTGAACAAACGCAAAGCCAGAATCCTAAGAAAACTAAGAAAGATAATAGAAAATTAAAATTTAAGGCGTTCAGCCCCCTTGTTTTTTCCTTTGGGAAAATGAGGGGGTTTTTCTCTGCCCTCTCAATCAATTCTGATTGGAGGAAAAGAAGCATGGCATATAACCACGGACGGGAGGACAGGAAATGGCGTATCTGGAAAGAAGCGGAGGAAAAGCTGCTGCGTGAGTGCGGCGTTGATGAAGCGACCATTGAGCAGATACGCATTGCGGACAGGGCAGACTTCAATTCCAACAGGCGGTTTTACCGATGGACGAATGACATTGCGGAATACCTTGAGGACATGGCAGACAGGGAGCGGCAGACGGAAGTGGGTACGGTTGCGGAGTTACTGGACGAGATTGAGAGCGAAAATCTCTATCAAGTATTAGTCGCGGTGGACGGGCGTACCTTGAAAATCGTCCTGCTGAAAATGCAGGGGTATTCCACAAAGGAGATTGCCCCGCTCGTGCATTTGACGACTGGTGCCATCTATGCGAGGTTAGACCATCTGCGGAAGAAGCTACGAAAATTTTATAGCGTCTAAAACAGCCTGCCGTCCTGCGGGCTACTGGGTGAGGGATGGAAATCCCCTCACTTATTTTTTGCAGGAGGCAAGCGGGATGGCATACAGAGTTAAGGCGTACACGCTTCGGGAGGAATCCACGGAAAGCGGCACAAGGTATTTTATCAGCTTTAAGGACGGGCAGGGCAAATCCCACGAGTTGGAAGTGTCGGAACAGTTCTTTATGGAGTTTCGGCAGATGGAACGCAGGAACAGGAATCTCCTCCAATGGGACGAGCGGCACAGGGAGTTTTCGGAAGTATGGGACGAAACGCTGAACAGGCGGGCGTTGAAGCTGCCTAAGAGCATAGAGGAACAAATGATTGAGGCAGAACGGGCAGAACTGCTCTGTAAGGCGGTTGACGGACTGCCAGAGATACAAAGGCGGCGTTTCCTGCTCTACTACGAGTATGAGTTCAATTTTTACCAAATCGCCGCTATGGAGCATTGCACCGCTTCGGCAATACAGAAATCTGTTGCGATTGCAAAGGAGAAAGTAAAGGCGGAAATGAGGAAGTATCTCCAACCGTGACCGACACCGCCCGAAAAAGAAATCTGTTTTTTATTTGTGTGGGATTGGCGGCATTACATACTCTCACTTTTTCTTCGTGGGAGTAAATCTATTTTTAAGGAGGTCAACGCCTATGTGCAACGAAAACAAAAACACCGCCCGAAAGGAGGAAAGCCATGCAGAAGTTACAGACAGTCAACGCCGAAACGCTCCTTTATGAACCGCTTGAGAAGCCGTCCTTTGTGGTGGACAGCCTTATCCCCACAGGCTTGTCGCTGTTCTGCGGCTCACAGAAGATAGGAAAGAGCTGGCTCATGCTGAAGCTATGTTTATGCGTGTCGCAGGGACTTCCCTTGTGGGATATGCCGACAATGGAGGGCGACGTGCTTTACCTCTGCCTTGAGGACACGTTCTGCCGTATACAGGACAGGCTGTTCCGATTGACGAACGAAGCGAGCAGGCGGCTTCACTTTGCCGTGGCAAGCTGCAAGCTGTCAGACGGTCTTATCGTGCAGCTTGAAGATTATCTGAAAGATTACCCAAACAGCAGGCTTATTGTCATTGACACTTTGCAGAAAGTCCGTACAGCTTCAAAAGACAATGCCTACGCAAGCGACTATGGGGACATCTCACTAATCAAAGACTTTGCCGACAGGCATTCATTGGCGGTCATTGTCGTACACCACATCCGAAAGCAGAATGACAGCGATGTGTTCAACAAGGTGTCTGGGACGACAGGCTTAACGGGGAGTGCGGACGCTACCTTTGTTCTGGAAAAGGAGAAACGGGCATCCGACACCGCCAAGCTGTATGTGACGGGCAGGGACACGCCCTATCAGGAATACACGCTGCGTTTCCGTGATTGCAGTTGGGAACTTGTGGAGAGAAAAACGCAGGAGCAGCTTGCGAAAGAAACGATACCAGACGTCCTTTTTCGGTTGGTGGATTTTATGAGGGATAAGGAAGAATGGGCAGGCACGGCAACGGAGCTGTTAGCCGCTATGAGGGAAACGGAAACCATACCCACGGTGATTACGAAATGGCTCAATGAATACCGCACCACATTTTTAAATGAGAACCATATCGTTTATCAGTACAGCCGCAAAAAACACGGCAGGCAGATTTCGCTTGCAAAGCGGGCGGGTGACAGCGGTGACGGTGGTGACAGCGATATTGGGATACCCCCTGTTACTGTCATTGACGCTTAAAGCCGTGTAAAGCTGGCGACTCTGCCCTGCGGGTGACAGCGGTGACGGCGGTGACAGTGATTTTAGGATACCCTGCCGCTGTCATCCCTGCGGGAGAACACCCCGTAAACGCAAAGTGCAGGCGTAGGATTTACCCGCCCTTTTCGGCGTGTAAAACCACCCCTGCGGTCAGAAAAATCCTTCCGATTTTTCCGACTGCGTTTACAGGGTGTAACACACTACACTTTGCCCTGCAAAGTCGTGTGCCAGACGTTCCCTCTGGACTCCCTTATGGCAGGTCTTACGCCCTGCTTATCCTACGCTCCACGCTTCGGATAAAAGAATGGCAGCATGACGGTGACGGCTCTTGCGAGGGGGTATTCCAAAAACACCGTCATCATCGACATGACCGTCATGCAGGGAATAAGGGTGACAGTTGAGGCAGTCGGTAGGGGGTATCCCAAAACTGCTGTCACCGCCGTCACCGCTGTCACCCAAAGGGCAGTTTACCCGCCGAAGAAAGGAAGATGATGAATTATGCCCTATGCAATCCTGCGTTTCCAGAAACGCAAAGCGGGCGGCGTTGCGGCTTGCGAACGCCACAACGAGCGTAAAAAAGAAGCCTATAAAAGCAATCCAGATATAGATATGGAACGCTCGAAAGATAACTACCATCTTGTGAATCCGCCGAGGTACACCTACAAGAAAGAGATTAACCGCATGGTAGCCGAAGCAGGGTGCAGGACGAGGAAAGATAGCGTGATGATGGTGGAAACGCTTATCACGGCTTCGCCAGAATTTATGAACAGCCTGCCGCCCAAAGAACAGAAAGCGTATTTTACGATGGCTCTGGATTTCATTTCAGAGCGTGTCGGGGAGAAAAATATCCTCTCCGCAGTCGTCCACATGGACGAGAGAACGCCGCATATGCACCTCTGTTTTGTGCCGATTACACCAGACAATAAGCTGTCTGCCAAAACAATTTTAGGCAATCAAAAGAGCCTGTCCGAATGGCAGACCGCCTACCATGAGCGGATGTCCTCACGGTGGAATCAGCTTGAAAGAGGTCAGTCCTCAATGGAAACGAAGCGGAAACATGTCCCCACATGGCTCTATAAGTTGGGCGGCAGGCTTGATAAACAGTATGAGGAAATTGTGTCTGCACTGTCCGACATCAACGCCTTTAATGCAGGGAAGAAGCGTGACAAGGCTCTGGAACTGATTGCGGCATGGCTCCCAGACGTGGAGAAATTCTCAAAGGAAATCAGTAAGCAGAGTGCCTATATCAATAGCCTAAAGGAGCAAATCGGGCAGGAATCAGACTATGCGGGGCGTATGCGTGATGAAAAGTATGAGCAGGAACTAAAGGTGCAGAAAGCGAACCAGAAGATATTTGAGTTGCAGAGAACCAACGAGCAGATGGGGCGGCTGCTCTCAAAGATACCGCCCGAAGTGTTGGAAGAATTGCAGAAAAACCATAAAAGCAGAGCGAAAGAAAGGTAGATATGTGAATGAAGAAACAGGATTTTAAGGTGTTAAAGACCAAAGACTTGTACCCGTTTCCCGACAATCCGTTTCATGTGGCAGAGGATGAAACGCTGTCAGAATTAGCGGAAAGCATCAAGGAATTTGGCATTGTCACGCCGATAATCACACGCCCGAAAGAGGACGGGAACGGCTATGAAGTGATTGCAGGGCAGCGGCGTGTCCGTGCGTCTGAACTTGCAGGGATAAATACCGTGCCTGCGTTTGTCCTGCCCTTAGACCGTGACCGAGCCATCATCACCCTTGTAGACAGTAATTTACAGCGTGAGAATATCCTGCCATCAGAGCGGGCGTTTGCCTACAAGATGAAATCCGAAGCCATGAAGCGGCAGGGTTTCCGCACAGACTTAACCTCGTCACAAGTTGTGACGAAGTTGCGGACGGACGACAAGGTGGCACAGGGCTTCGGCGTAGGCAGGATGACCGTACAAAGATTTATCCGTTTGACGGAACTGATACCGCCGATTTTGCGGATGGTGGACGAGGGGAAAATCGCCCTCACGCCTGCGGTGGAACTGTCCTTTTTGAAGAAAGACGAGCAGGAAAACCTCTTTGCCACGATGGAGAGCGAAGAAGCAACGCCCTCACTCTCACAGGCACAGCGGATGAAAAGCCTAAGCCAGAGCGGGCGGCTTGACATGGATACGATATTTGCAATTATGACGGAGGAAAAGGGAAACCAGAAAGAAACCTTGAAAATCAACACAAGCAAGCTGAAAAAGTATTTTCCGAAGAACACAACGCCGAAGCAGATGGAGGAAACCATCATTAAACTTTTGGAGCGTGAATTGCAGAGGAAACGGGGCAGGGACAGCCGCTAATCTTCTCTTTTCGGGAGGTAAATGCAGAAAATTGAGGTATGAAGAATGAAAGAAATCCAGTATGAGATTGTAAAGGAAATCGCCGTATTGTCTAAGGGCGACAGCGGCTACACAAAAGAAATCAATCTTATCTCATGGAACGGAAGAGAGCCGAAATATGACATCCGCAGCTTTTCCCCGAACCGTGAGAAGTGCGGAAAGGGTATCACGTTGAACGCTGATGAAGCAGCAGCACTCCTTGAAGCATTACAGAAAGAAGTAAACAGCGGGGATTGATGGTATCTGATTGACAGGGCGGGGCGTTTCCAGACGTTCTCCTGCCCTGTCTGGAAAGGAAGATTTAAGTATGGGCGAGGATAAGAAAGCAGATAAAAAGAGAAAGCGTATCGTGCCGAAAGCACCAGTTCAGATGATAATCAGCCGTGAATATGTCGGCACGCAGACAGTCACAGAAGCGTTTATCCCGATTATTTCCGAGGATATTCGGAAGAAGATTGCCGAGGGCGACACCTTCGACAATGAGGGGCTGTCCGCTTAGAATGTACGCAATGGAACATGAAAACAGATAGGACAGATATGGAGGTTTTACAGTATGGCAGGAATAAGAATGGAGAACAAGATTTATGAAGTCGGCATGTACTGCCGCTTGTCAAAAGACGATGGCACGGATAACGAGAGTGCGAGCATTGCGACACAGAAATCCATCCTCACGGATTATGTGAAAAAGCAGGGATGGCACTTAGCAAAAACGTATGTGGACGACGGTTACTCTGGTACAAATTTCCAAAGACCAAGTTTCCAGAACATGATTAAGGACATTGAAAGCGGTCTGATAAACTGCGTTATCACGAAAGATTTATCTCGTCTGGGGAGGAACTATCTTGATTGCGGACTGTATCTGGAAGTGTTTTTCCCAGAGCATAATGTGAGGTATATAGCGGTCAATGACGGCGTGGACACGCTCAATAAATCCGCTATGGACATCACGCCTTTCCGCAACATCCTAAACGAAATGTATTCCGCCGATGTGTCGGTCAAGATAAAATCGGCGTACCGAGCGAGGTTTCAGCAGGGGAAATTCATGGGGACGACAGCACCATACGGTTACGTCAAAGACCCCGCCGACCACAACCATCTGCTGATAGATGACAAAGTTGCCCATGTGGTAAGGGAAATATTTGACCTTGCGTTAGCGGGCAACGGAATCGCCAAAATCCGCAAGCACATCAACAAACAGCATATCTTACGCCCCGCCGCTTATGCGGCGGAGCAGGGGGCAACAGGCTATGAGAGGTATTTTGAGGAGAATGAGGAGAACCGTTATATTTGGAGCGAGAACAGCGTAAGGGGCATTTTAAGAAGCCCGATATATGCGGGAAACCTTGCAGGCTACAAGCGGATTGCCGCCAACATGAAAAGCAAGAAACGCCCCTCTAAGCTGCCCGAAGAATGGGAAGTGATACCAGACACCCATGAGGGGATAGTCACGCAGGAGGAATTTGATACCGTACAGCAGCTTATTACAAGCCGCAGATTACCAGAAAACAAGGGCGGCTTTGAGAACATCTTTGCAGGCGTTATTAAGTGTGCGGACTGCGGCTATGCGATGCGGGCTATGAGTGCCAACAGGAGGAAACGCCCCGACATCATCGACTGCGTACAATATTCCTGCAATAATTATGGCAGATACGGTAATATCATGTGTACCGCACACAGCATTGAAGCGAGGGACTTGTTCAACGCTGTCCTCACCGACATCAACCGATTTGCGGATATGGCAGTCAATGATGAAAAGGCAGTGAGGGCGATTGAAAAGCGGCTCACGGAAACAGACCAGAGCAAGGCAAAGGCACTGGAAAAGGAGCAAAGAAAACTGAACAAACGCCTTGCAGAACTGGACAGGCTGTTTTCCTCACTCTATGAAGATAAGGTGATGGAGCGTATTACCGAGCGGAATTTTGAGATGATGTCGGGAAAATACCAGAAAGAACAGCTTGAAATTGAAGCAAGGCTGAAAGAGGTAACGGAAACGCTCAGCGACAGCTATGAGAAGACGCAGGGTGTCCGTGATTTCCTCTCCCTAATCCGCAACTATCAAGGCATTAAGGAACTGGACGCAACCATCATAAACGCACTTATAGACAAGATACTTGTTTCGGAACGTGAGAAACTTACAGACGGAATGGTGCGGCAGGAAATCAAGATTTATTATAAATTCATCGGCTTTGTCGGTGAATTACATATCACACCGACAAAGCGGTGGACTGCGTTAAAGCCTAAGAATTGTACGGTGTGCGGTGTTGAATATGTTCCCCGCTCTGGCATATCGAAGTATTGTCCTGCTTGTGCCAAGAAGATACAGAGGGAGAAATCAAACGAGAGCAAACGCAGGAGCAGGGAGCGAAACAGACAGGCATGTATTGAACTGTCCGCAAAAAATGACCGACTGATGCAGAACGGCGTGGACACTTTGATTTGCGGAGGCATCGGCGGCGGTGCGCAGGCAGCACTCGCCGAAGCGGGCATCAAGCTCTACGGCGGTGTCAGCGGGGACGCTGACGCGGCGGTGAGCGCATTGCTCAACGGAAGTTTGGGCTACGATCCCAATGTTCACTGTGACCACCATGACCATGAACACGGCGAGGCTGGTCACTCCTGCGGTGACCACGGCTGCGGCAAGCATAGCTGCCATTGATATGGAACGCACACTGACACAACTTCCGTTCTGGTCATCCTTGACCGAACGCGAAATGGACACACTACGCCGAAGTGCCTTTGTCCGTCATTATAAAAAGGGTGCGTTCGTTCACAGCAGCGACAATGAATGTCTCGGAATGCTGTTTATTCTTTCCGGCGAGATCCGCACCTATCTTCTCTCTGATGAGGGGCGGGAGGTAACGCTGTTCCGCCTGTATCCGGGCGAACTATGCGTGCTTTCCGCCTCCTGCGTGATCAGTCAGATCACCTTTGATACACAAATGACTGCCGGAATGGATACGGACATTCTGATTATCTCTGCAAATGTCATTGCTGCACTCAAGGAGAAAAATCTCCATGTCCGCTGTTTTCTTTATGAACTGGCAACGAAACGGTTTTCTGATGTGATGTGGGCGATGCAGCAGATTATGTTCAAGGGATTGGATCAGCGGCTGGCAGAATTTCTCTTTGCCGAAGCGGAACGTACCGGCTCCGACACGATACGCATGACCCATGAGCAGATCGCCCAGCACATCAGCTCGGCACGGGAGGCAGTGGCACGGATGCTCAAAAGCTTCTCGGAGGACGGGCTGGTGGAGCTGAAGCGTGGTGCAATCACGCTGCGGGATAAGAACAGACTAAATCGTCTAAAATAAAAAGAAATGTGACTTCGTTACAGAAGAAAATCATAGATTTGCTACAATAAAAGCAGAAAAACAGGAAGGAGTATCCGCCATGAAAGAAACGAAATACGCAGGAACTCAAACCGAAAAAAACCTGATGGCTGCCTTTGCCGGTGAGTCCGAGGCGCGCAACAAATACACCTATTTTGCATCCAAGGCCAAGAAGGAAGGCTACGAGCAGATCGCGGCGCTGTTCCTCAAAACCGCTGATAATGAGAAGGAACACGCCAAGCTGTGGTTCAAAGAGCTGAACGGCATTGGCGACACCGCCGAAAACCTTCTCTCCGCCGCTGAGGGCGAGAACTACGAGTGGACGGATATGTACGACGGCTTTGCCAAAACCGCCGACGAGGAGGGTTTCCATGAGCTGGCCCAGCGTTTCCGCCTGGTAGCCGCCATTGAAAAGCATCATGAGGAGCGCTACCGTGCCCTGCTGCACAATGTGGAGATGGCGGAGGTCTTCGCCAAGAGTGAGGTCAAGGTATGGGAGTGCCGCAACTGCGGGCATATCGTGATCGGTGAGAAAGCACCGGAGGTCTGCCCGACCTGCAACCATCCCCAGAGCTACTTTGAAATTCACGCAGAAAACTATTAAAGAGAAAAGGAGAACGAATCATGGAGCAGAAGTTTTACATTTGCAAGCATTGCGGCAACATCATTGCCAAGGTCAAGGACACGGGCGTTCCCGTCATCTGTTGCGGTGAGCCGATGAGCGAGATCATCCCCGGTACCACCGACGCCGCCGTGGAGAAGCACGTCCCTGTCTGGACTGTGGAAAACGGCATCGTTCATGTCAAGGTCGGCTCCGTAGAGCATCCCATGCTGCCGGAGCACTACATCGAGTGGGTGTCCCTCCACACCAATCAGGGCAACCAGCGCAAGGAACTGCACCCGGGCGAGAAGCCGGAGGTCTGCTTTGCGCTCTGCGAGGGCGACGAAGTCGAGGCGGTCTACGCCTACTGCAACCTCCACAGTCTGTGGAAAGCGTGATCGTTCCGCGCATGGTATCTTAGAACCAACATAGAGAACTGAATGTCATGTATTGCAGGCAGGAGGCAAACAAGTCATGAAAGCACATAAATATTGGTCAATCGGAGCGGTAATTACCATGTTTGGAACTTTTTGCACTGGATATAAAGGCTCAAAAACAACGCATAAGTACCTTGCGCTTAGTTCCTTGATCTGCATGGTTATGGCAGTATATACGGGTCATAAAATGATTTCAGGGAATAAGAAAACAAAGAGAGTAAAACAAGCGGAAGCTGTGGATATTCTTTGAGTAAGATAGGAATCGTTATTGTTTCTGATGACGATAAAGTCGGGCTAATGTTGTGTGCGAAATAAAAAACAAGAAAGAAGAATTTCATTATGAAATATGTATGCGATGTGTGTGGTTGGGAATACGACGAAGAAAATGGCTATCCGGAAGGCGGCATTGCACCGGGTACAAAATGGGAAGATATTCCGGATGATTTTGAATGCCCCTTATGTTTTGTTGGCAAAGACCAGTTTTCTGTGGCTGAGTAAGGAAGCACAACAAAACCTATAAACAAAGAGCCGTGAAGCAGTATGTAAGATACCGCTTCACGGCTCTTTCTCACTTATATAAAAATTTGCCGTAACGTAACCTCGTCACAGAAAAATGCTTTGTACTGCGGTATGATAAAGCCACAATCAATCAACAAGAAAGAGGTGGCGAACATGAAAATCAAGCTCAATTCCGATCAGGAGATTGTCAGCACCATCAGAGAAGGACTCAAGCGCACCGGCGGGTACTGCCCCTGCCGCAGGGAGAGCACAGAGGCGACCAAATGTATGTGCCAGGAGTTTAAGGATCAAATTGCAGATCCGGGCTTCGAGGGATTCTGCCACTGTATGCTCTATTACAAATCCTTGCAGGATTAAGGGAGGAACGCTATGCTGTCAAAGAAACTGGCCGCCATAGATAAGACGCGGTGCGTCGCCTGCGGCGTGTGTGAAAATACCTGTCCACTGGGGGCCGTCAAGGTGCGCCGCGGCTGCTACGCCGCTGTGGAGGCGGAACGATGCGTAGGCTGCGGCAAGTGCGCAAAGATCTGTCCCGTCGGCTGCATTGAGGTGAAAGTGAGGGCTGACGCATGAAAGTAAAGCATTGGTACGATTACCTGTTGGTATATGCAATCATCTATTTTGCACTGGGCTTTTTCAATATCCTGTTCGCGTGGCTGGGCATGATCGATTTTCTTCTGCCGCTGTTCTTAGCCATCTTTGGTGGGAACAAATACTTTTGCAACCACCTCTGCGGACGGGGTCAACTGTTCAGCAAGCTGGGGACAGACCTTAAATGCTCCCGCTGCAAGCCCACGCCCCGCTGGATGTCCTCCAAGTGGTTCCGTTATGGCTTTTTGATCTTTTTCCTGACGATGTTCGGCAACATGGTGTTTCAGACATATCTGGTCGCTGCGGGTACTTCGTCCCTGCGGGAGGCCATTAAGCTGTTCTGGACCTTCCGTGTGCCGTGGGGCTGGGCCTACACCGCCGGAACGGTGACAGACTGGGTAGCCCAATTCAGCTTCGGCTTTTACAGCCTCATGCTGACCTCGCTGCTCATCGGCCTCATCGTCATGGTGCTCTACAAGCCCCGTACATGGTGTGCCTTCTGCCCCATGGGAACCATGACGCAGGGGATTTGCAAGCTGAAAAACAAAGAATAAACAAAGATAACAGAAAGGAGCCTTACTCATGGCTGAACTGAAAATTACTGCTGCGAATTTTGAAAATGAGGTACTGCGTTCCGACAAGCCCATTTTGCTGGACTTCTACGCCGACTGGTGCGGACCGTGCAAAATGCTCTCTCCCATACTGCATGAGCTTGCCGAAGAAAAAAGCGGCGCGCTCAAGGTGGGAAAGGTCAATGTGGACGAGCAGATGGAGCTGGCAATGCGTTTTCAGGTGTCCAGTATCCCGATGCTGGTCGTATTCAAGGATGGAAAGGCCGTTGCCAAATCGGTGGGCTATCGGCCTAAGTCGGAGATTGCCGCAATGGTGGAGGGCGCAAGATGAAAGTTGTAATCGTAGGCGGTGTGGCGGGCGGTGCTTCTGCCGCCGCCCGCATCCGCCGTTTGGATGAACACGCGCAGATCATCATGATCGAGCGCAGCGGCTATGTGTCCTATGCCAACTGCGGTCTGCCGTATTATGTGGGCGGTGTGATCAAGGAGCAGGAAGAATTGACGCTGCAAACTCCGGAGAGCTTTTGGGATCGCTTTCGCATTGATGTGCGAGTACGGCAGGAAGTAACTGCGATCAATCCCGCAGAGAAAATCGTCACCGTCCACGCACTGGACAGCGGGAAGGTCTACACGGAAACCTATGACAAACTGCTTCTTGCCCCCGGCGCAAAGCCGACGATTCCTGCGCTTTCCGGCGTGGACAGCGAGCGGGTCTTTTCCCTGCGCACCGTGGAAGACACCCTCCGCATTCGACGCTTTGTAGAGGATCAGAAGCCGAAAACCGCTGTTTTGGCTGGCGGCGGCTTTATCGGTCTGGAAATGGCGGAAAACCTTGTGGAGATGGGCGTTTCGGTTACCATCGTCCAGCGTCTGAAGCAGCTATTAGCGCCGCTGGATGCGGATATGGCCAGCTTTGTCCATGCGGAAATGCGCAGACACGGTGTGGCTCTGCGGTTGGATGAAACCGTCACCGGATTCCGACAGGACGGAGATTCCGTGCTGACGCTGCTGGAGGAAAGTGAGCCGCTGCGCTCCGACATGGTGCTGCTGGCCATCGGCGTCACGCCGGACACCCATCTGGCAAAAGAGGCCGGACTTGAGCTGGGCATCCGGGGCAGCATCGCTGTCAACGAGCGGATGGAAACCTCCGTGCCGGATATCTACGCTGTGGGCGATGCCGTAGAGGTCACCCATTTCGTGACCGGCCAAAAAGCATTGATCTCGCTGGCGGGGCCTGCCAACAAGCAGGGACGCATTGCCGCTGACAATATCTGCGGCGGAAACAGCCGCTTTCACGGCTCTCAGGGCTCGTCTGTTCTGAAACTGTTTGGCTTGACAGCGGCCTCCACGGGGATCAATGAGAAGGCAGCGCAGGCAGCAGGGATCGCTTACGACAAAGTCGTATTATTCCCGGCATCCCACGCTACCTATTATCCCGGCGCACAGTCTATGGCAATGAAGGTGATGTATGAAAAAGAAAGCCTGCGGCTGCTGGGTGCGCAGATCGTTGGCGGCGAGGGCGTGGACAAGCGCATTGATGTACTGGCAACGGCCATTCGCGCAAAAATGACAGCCTTGGAACTGACGGAGCTTGACCTTTCCTATGCGCCGCCCTATTCCTCTGCCAAACACCCGGTCAATATGGCCGGTTTTATGATCGAGGATTTGGAGAGCGGGAAGGTACGGCAGTTCCATTGGAATGAGGTTGAGGACTTGCCTTGCGATGGCAATGCGACACTGCTGGATGTCCGTACAGAAGGCGAATATCGGCGTGGGCACTTGAATGGATTCCGCAATATTCCACTGGACGATCTGCGGGAGCATTTGGACGAGTTAGACCGGGGTAAGCCTGTTTATGTGAATTGCCAGACAGGGCTTCGCAGTTATCTGGCCTGCCGACTTTTGACGCAGTACGGTTTCACCTGTTCCCATCTCTCCGGCGGATACAGTTTTTATCAGGTCGTAATACAAGAGCGGCAGACAGCGCGGAGCGCCTATCCCTGCGGAATGGAGAAGCTATGAGTGAGAATTTATTTGGCTTGACGGTTGCGGCAGATAAAGGCTTAGATGATTTGCAGTGCCAGCGCCTTTTAAGCGAAAATCGCAGGTATCAGGAAGTCATGCTGCAATACCGATGTGCGCTGAAAGCACTGGAAAGCAGGTTGGAAATTCTAAACGAAGAGTTTTCATTGCAGCATGATCGCAATCCGATAGAAAGTATAAAAAGCCGCTTGAAGTCGCCGTCCAGCATTATGAATAAGATGCAGAAACGCGGACTTCCTCTGGATTTTCCGACCATGCAGACAAATATCATGGATATTGCCGGTGTGCGGGTGATCTGCTCTTTCGAGGAGGATGTGTTCTTTTTGGCAAAGTGCTTAAAAAAACAGTCTGACATTGAAATCATCACAGAGAAAGATTATATTTCACACCCTAAGCCAAATGGCTATCGCAGTCTGCACCTGACGCTCCGGCTGCCGGTATTCTTTGCGGAAAAAGTGATCCATGTGCCGGTGGAGATACAACTCCGTACAATCGCTATGGACTTCTGGGCAAGCCTTGAGCATACCATCCGCTATAAGAAAAACTTGCCGATAAATGCTGAAGTCGAAACTGAACTGAAAGAGTGCGCCGATTCCAGCAGAGAATGGGACGGTAAGATGGAACATTTACTGCATATCATAACATAATGTGTCGAATATAAAATGAAAAGCACGCACTTTGGTGCTTGCCTTGGACTTGCCAGGGACCGCCTTATCCGCCTTGGGTGGGCGACCCCTGCGAGCCCCAACCAATTTCTCCGCTTTCTGGTTTTCAGGCATAGTCTTTTCTGCTTTCGGCGGACTGCCACGGCACAGCTTTTTCGGCTTCTATATTGTAAGGAACATGGCTTTTCGCTGAATGGAAAGCGAAGCTGACCCGGGCTGGAGCGGTCTGTGTTAAAACGATATATTTTTTTGGAAATTATCTTGATAAAATTTATCAAGATTGATATAATGGCATTAACAAGCAAGCGAAAAGAGGATGTGGAGCATGATCATCACCAAAGAGACGGACTACGCACTGCGCATTTTGCGGGTGCTGCTGGACGGGGAGAAGCATTCGGTGGCCGAGATGTCGGAAACGGAATTGATCCCCAATCAGTTTGCCTACCAGATTCTGCGCAAGCTCTCCGCCGGCAATTTGGTGCGGGTGAGCCGCGGCGCCCTCGGCGGCTGCGCGCTGTCCTGCGATCTGGACGCGACCTCCCTCTACGATCTCATGGGGGTCGTGGGGGAGCGGGGCATCCTGTGCGCCTGCATGGAGCCGGGATATGAATGCCGCTGGCAGGACAAGCATGGGCGGTGCGCCATCCACTGTCAGCTGGCGGCCTTGCAGCAAAAGCAGGACGAGGCGTTCCGTGCCGTGAGCCTGCGCAGGCTGCTGACCGGCGGATCCGATCCCCAAGATACAAGCAAGCTGTAAAATTTTAAGAGGAGGTACCCATATGCTGTTTCAAACCACGGCGGCGCACGAAGAGCTGCGCGCGAAGATCCGGAGTTTTGCGGAGGAGGAGATCAAGCCCCTCGCATTTTTAATGGATCAGAACAATGAGTTTCCCGAGGAGGCTGTCAAGAAGCTGGGTAAGCTGGGCTGGATGGGCATTCCCTACCCCAAGGAGTACGGCGGTGCCGGTCTTGATGCCCTGAGCTACGCCATCGCGGTGGAGGAGCTGGCCCGTGTGGACGGCGGCGCGGGCGTAATCCTCTCCGCCCACGTCTCCCTCGGCTCATGGCCCATTTTCGCCTATGGCACCGAGGAGCAGAAGAAGAAATATCTGGTTCCGCTGGCCAAGGGCGAGAAGATCGGCGCCTTCGGCCTCACGGAGTCCAACGCCGGATCCGACGCCGGCGGCACGGAGACCACGGCGCTGGATAAGGGGGACTACTACCTCCTCAACGGCGGCAAGATCTTCATTACCAACGCCCCTAAGGCGGACACCTATGTGGTTTTCGCCGTCACCACGCCGGACATCGGCACCCGGGGCATCTCCGCTTTCATCGTGGAGAAGGGCTGGAAGGGCTTTGAGTTCGGCGACCACTATGACAAGATGGGCATTCGCTCCTCCTCCACGGCGGAGCTGATCTTCAACGACGTGAAGGTTCCCAAGGAAAACCTATTGGGCAAGGAGGGCGAGGGCTTCAAGATTGCCATGTCCACGCTGGACGGCGGACGCATCGGCATCGCCGCGCAGGCGCTGGGCATCGCCCAAGGCGCGTTTGAGCACGCGTTGAGCTATTCCAAGGAGCGCGTCCAGTTCGGCAAGCCCATCGCGGCCCAGCAGAGCATCGCCTTCAAGCTGGCGGATATGGCCACCAAGCTGCGCTGCGCCCGGTTCCTCATCTACTCCGCGGCGGAGCTGAAGGAGCAGCACGCGCCTTACGGCATGGAGTCCGCCATGGCGAAGATGTACGCCTCGGACATCGCGCTGGAGGTCACCAACGATGCCTTGCAGATCCACGGCGGCAGTGGCTTCCTCAAGGGCATGGAGGTGGAACGGGCCTACCGCGACGCCAAGATCACCACCATCTACGAGGGCACTAACGAGATCCAGCGGGTGGTCATCGCCTCTCATCTGGTGGGCAGGCTGGGCAAGAGCTCCGGCGGCGAGAGCCGTTCGGCGGCCAAGAAACCCGCGCCCATCACCGGCATTCGCAAAAAGACCATCTTCCGGGAAGGGGATGCTGCCCAGCAGGTGGCCGACCTTGTAGCGGCGCTGAAGAAGGATGGTCACGACTTCTCCGTGGGCATCCCTATGGATACGCCCATCCCGCAGGCGGAGCGGGTGGTCTCCGCGGGCAAGGGCATCGGGGAGAAAAAGAACATGAAACTGGTAGAGTCGCTGGCCAAGGCTGCCGGCGCGGCCATCGGTTCTTCCCGCCCTGTGGCGGAGACTCTCAAATATCTGCCGCTGAACCGCTATGTGGGTATGTCCGGTCAGAAGTTCACCGGCAATCTGTACATCGCCTGTGGCATCTCCGGCGCATCCCAGCACCTTAAGGGCATCAAGGACGCCTCCACCATCGTGGCCATCAATAAGAACGGTAACGCGCCTATCTTCAAGAACTGCGACTACGGCATCGTGGGCGATGTGGAGGAGATCCTGCCCCTGCTCACTGCTGCGCTGGATAGCGGCGAAAAGCTGCCCGCGCCGCCTATGGTAAAGATGAAGCGGCCCACACCGCCGAAGCCCGCCCCCATCGGCGACCGCTACGTCTGCAGCGGCTGCGGCTACGAGTATGTGCCGGAGTTGGGCGACGAGGACGGCGAGATCGCGCCGGGTACGCTCTTTGAGCAGCTTCCCGCCGAGTGGGTGTGCCCGGAGTGCGCGGAGACGAAGGATCAATTTGTAAAGGCTTGAGCCGTGAAGGAGGTAAGATAAGATGTATTGCGTGCGTAAAGTAACAAACGACCTCTACTGGGTGGGCGCCAACGACCATCGCCTGGCCCTGTTTGAAAACTGCTTTCCCATTCCCCGGGGCGTAAGCTACAACGCTTACTGCCTGCTGGATGAAAAGACGGTGCTCTTTGACACGGTGGACTGGTCTGCCTGCCGCCAGCTTTTGGAAAATCTGGCGTATGTGCTGGATGGCCGCGAGCTGGACTACCTGCTGGTCAACCATCTGGAGCCGGATCACGCCGCCTGCATCGAGGAGATCCTGCTGCGCCATCCTAAGGTGAAGCTGATCTCCAACGAGAAGGCATTCATGCTCATGCGGCAGTTCGGCTTCCATGTGGACGGACATGAGTGCATCGAGGTGAAGGAGGGCGACACCTTCTCCTTTGGCAAGCACACCGTCACCTTTGTGGGCGCGCCTATGGTTCACTGGCCGGAGGCCATGGTGACCCTCGACGTCACCGACGGCGTCCTCTTTTCCGCCGACGCCTTCGGCACCTTCGGCGCGCTGGACGGTAAGCTGTTCGCCGACGAGGTGGACTTCGAGCGGGACTGGCTGGACGACGCCCGCCGCTATCTCACCAACATCGTGGGCAAGTACGGCCCCCACATCCAGCTCCTGCTGAAAAAGGCCGGCGGCGTTTTGGATCAGATCCAGTACATCTGCCCGCTCCACGGCCCCGTGTGGCGCAAGGATCTGGGCTGGTTCATCGAAAAGTACGACACATGGAGCCGCTATGCCCCTGAGACCCAGGGCGTGCTCATCGTCTACGCCTCCATGTACGGCAACACGGAGAACGCGGCGCAGGCGCTGGCGGCGTCGCTCTGCGATAAGGGCATGAGCAAGGTGGCGATGTACGATGTGTCCTCCACTCATGTCTCCCAGCTGATCTCCGAGGCGTTTAAGTACAGTCACATTGTCCTGGCCTCTGTGACCTACAATCTCGGCATCTACCCCGCCATGCATGACTTCCTCATGGATATGAAGGCACTGAATCTGCAAAACCGCACCTTTGCCATCATTGAAAACGGCTCATGGGCGGTGAAGTCCGGTGACCTCATGCAGAAATTTGTCAACGATGAGCTTAAGAACATGACGGTGCTCAACGAGCGGCTCAGCCTCGCCTCGTCCATGGGCACGGACAAGCGCACTGAGCTGGAAGCACTGGCGGACGCCATTCTGGAATCTATGAAGTAACTGGCAGGAAAGCCAAAACCAAGACAACAGACAACAAACAGCCCCGCCGTGTCGGCTGCAGAAAAACCGGCTTTCAAAAATAGAGCGGGCAAGCGTGATACTGCGCTTGCCCGCTCTTTGCCCAAAAGGACATGAAAAGTGACCGGAGAAGATGAGAGGATCGAAATGGAGATCAGAAAACGAAACGGGAAGTCTGTTCCTTTTCAACAGGAGAAAATTTTCAACGCCATGAAAAAAGCGTTTGATGGACAGGGAAGGGAGATTGGGGGCGGAGAACTGGAGGAGATCCTCGCCGCCGTTCTCAACAATCTCTCCGTCACAGTACCGCTCACCGTGGAACGTGTGCAGGACGAGGTGGAGCGGACGCTCATGGAGCGCGGACACTATGAGGTGGCCAAGGCGTACATCCTCTATCGCGAAAAGCGGTCTGCGCTGCGCCGCGTCCGGCATACCATCGCGCAGACGGTGGGGGATAACTCGCTTGACGAGGTGCTGCGCCGTATCCAGATGGATTTTACCGAGGAAATCTACTCCCTCGCGGCGCTTCAAATGAAGTTTGAGAGCTTCTGTCGCCCGGGCATGACGGAGGATGAGAGGGCTGAGGCACTGACCAAGGCAGCGGTAGAGCTGACTACGGCAGAGGCACCCAAGTGGGAGTTCATCGCGGCGCGGCTTCTGAACCACTCCTTTCGCTGTCGCAACGCACAGGAATGGGAGGGGCGCGGCGTCGGCGACCTCTATGGCAGGCTTCGCTATCTGACGGATAAGGGACTCTACGGTGACTATATTCTTGCCCACTATACCCACGAGGAGATCGCTATGGCGGAGGACTTTCTCTGCCCGGAACGGGACGAGTTGTTCACCTACTCCGGCCTTGACCTGCTGCTCAAACGCTATGTGATCCAGTCACGCAGCCGCGTGCCGCTGGAAACACCGCAGGAGATGTTTTTGGGTATCGCGCTGCATCTTGCTATGAACGAAGGCTCTGACCGCATGGGGTGGGTAAAACGCTTTTACGATATGCTCAGCCGTATGGAGGTCACGATGGCGACACCTACCATGTCCAACGCACGAAAGCCCTACCATCAGCTTTCAAGCTGCTTTGTGGACACTGTGCCGGACAGTCTGGACGGCATCTACCGCTCGCTGGACAACTTCGCAAAGGTCTCTAAATTTGGCGGTGGAATGGGGATGTACTTCGGTAAGGTGCGCGCTGCAGGCAGCACCATCCGCGGCTTTCAAGGGGCGGCGGGCGGTGTTATCCGCTGGATCCGGTTGGTCAACGACACCGCCGTGGCGGTGGATCAGTTGGGGATGCGGCAGGGCGCTGCGGCGGTTTACTTAGACGCATGGCACCGGGATCTGCCTGAATTCCTTCAACTGCGCACCAACAACGGCGACGACCGCATGAAGGCGCATGATGTGTTTCCCGCCGTGTGCTATCCGGATCTCTTCTGGCGGCTGGCGGAGGAGAACATAGACGCGCCGTGGCATCTCATGTGTCCGCATGAGATCCTCACGGTCAAGGGCTACGCACTGGAGGATTACTGGGGTACGGAATGGGAGAAGCGGTATCTGGACTGCGTCAATGACCCGCGCATCGAAAAGCGTAGCGTCACCGTCAAGGACATCGTGCGGCTGGTGCTTCGCTCGGCAGTGGAGACCGGCACGCCCTTCGCCTTCAACCGCGACAGCGTAAATCGTATGAACCCAAACGGCCACACGGGAATGATCTATTGCTCCAATCTCTGCACGGAGATCGCACAGAACATGGCGCCCATCGAGCATATCAGCACTGAGGTGCACACGGAGAACGGCGACACAGTGGTGGTGACGGCCACACTCCCCGGTGAGTTTGTGGTCTGCAACCTGGCGAGTCTGTCTCTCGGTAATCTGGCGGTGGAGGACGAGGCCTATATGGAACGCACGGTGGAAACGGCCATCCGCGCACTGGATAATGTGATCGACCTCAACTTCTACCCGTTGGAATACGCGCGGCTTACCAATCAGAAGTACCGCAGCATCGGCCTGGGCGTCAGCGGCTACCACCACATGCTGGCAAAGCGCGGCATCCGATGGGAGAGCGATGAGCACCTTGCCTTCACCGATGCGGTATTCGAGCATATCAACTACGCCGCCGTCAAGGCGGACACAGCACTGGCACGGGAAAAGGGCCGCTATGCGCTCTTTGAGGGCAGCGACTGGCAGACAGGCGCGTATTTTGAAAAGCGAGGTTATACCTCAGAAAAGTGGCGGGCGCTTGCGGAAACGGTGGCGGTGCAGGGAATGCGCAACGCCTATCTTCTGGCTGTCGCACCCACTTCCAGCACATCCATCCTCTCCGGCACGTCGGCGGGCATCGATCCAATTATGAAGAAATTCTTTTTAGAGGAAAAAAAGGGCAGCATGCTGCCCCGCGTTGCTCCGGAGCTTTCTATGGATACATGGTGGTACTATAAGGCGGCGCATCTGATCGACCAAAGCTGGTCGGTACGCGCCGCGGGCTTTCGCCAGAGACATATTGACCAGGCGCAGAGCATGAATCTCTATATCACCAACGACTATTCCATGCGTCAGGTGCTCAGACTGTATTTGGAGGCGTGGAGGGCCGGCGTCAAGACCATTTATTATGTCCGCAGCAAGGCCCTTGAGGTCGAGGCCTGTGAAAGCTGCTCGTCATAAGGAGGATAGCATGATGGAACTGAAGAAAAAGCCCCTCTTTAACCCGGAGGGCGACCCTGATGTGCGCCTGCGGCGCATGATCGGCGGCAATACCACCAACCTCAACGACTTCAACAATATGAAGTACGCTTGGGTCAGCGACTGGTACCGGCAGGCCATGAACAACTTTTGGATCCCTGAGGAGATCAATCTCTCGCAGGATGTGAAGGACTATCCCCGCCTGCTGTCAGCCGAGCGCAGCGCCTACGATAAAATTCTGAGTTTTCTTGTCTTTTTGGATTCCATTCAGACAGCGAACCTGCCTAATATCGGCGCCTACATTACAGCCAACGAGGTCAATCTCTGCCTGTCCATTCAGGCGTTTCAGGAGTGTGTCCACTCACAGAGCTACAGCTATATGCTCGACACCATCTGTTCCCCCGTGGAGCGCAATGACATCCTCTACCAATGGAAAACGGACGAGCATCTGCTGCGCCGCAACACCTTCATTGGGGACTGCTACAACGAGTTTCAGGAGCGGAAGGACGCTCCCACGCTGCTGCGCGTGATGATGGCGAACTATATTTTGGAGGGCATCTATTTTTACAGCGGCTTTATGTTCTTCTACAATCTCTCCCGAAACGGGAAGATGCCCGGCTCGGCGCAGGAGATCCGCTATATCAACCGCGACGAGAACACGCACTTGTGGCTGTTCCGCAATATCATCACGGAGCTGCAAAAGGAGCAGCCGGAGTTGTTCACCGCCGAGAGCGTACAAGCGCTGCGCGAGATGATGCGTGAGGGCGTGGAGCAGGAGATCGCATGGGGGCATTATGTGATCGGCGACGACATCCCGGGGTTGAACCGGCAGATGATCAGCGATTACATCCGCTATCTCGGCAATCTTCGCTGGACGAGCCTGGGCTATCCGGCATTGTATCCGGGCTTTGAGAGCGAACCGGAGAGCATGGAATGGGTCAGCCAGTACGCTGACGCCAATATGGTCAAGACCGATTTCTTTGAGGCACGCAGTACCGCCTACGCCAAGAGCACCGCACTGATAGACGATTTATAAGAAAACCAAAGACATCAGAATAGGAGGTATTTTTTATATGGATATCCGAACGGTAACAGATGCCATCCGCTATGTAGGGGTGGATGATAACACATTGGCACTCTTTGAAAACCAGTACCCCGTCCAGCCTATGGGAGTGAGCTACAACTCCTATGTCATTCTGGACGAGAAAATCGCCGTGATGGACAGCGTGGACGCACGGGCGGCGGAGGAATGGCTTTCCAATGTAGCGCAGGTGTTGGGGGGGCGCAACCCCGATTATCTTGTGGTCACACACATGGAGCCGGATCATTCCGGCAGCCTCATGCGGATAGCGCAAGAGTACCCGGAGATGAAGATCGTGGGAAACGCGAAAACATTTACCCTGATCAAGCAGTTCTTTGGCACGGGTGCATTGTCGGAAGACCGTATGCTGGAGGTTGGCGAGGGCAGCACGATCTCTCTGGGCTCACACCGGCTGCGCTTCCTGCTGGCACCGATGGTACACTGGCCGGAGGTGATGACGGCGTATGAGGAAACGGAAAAAATCCTGTTCTCGGCGGATGCCTTCGGACGCTTTGGCTCACTGGAACGGACTGCCCGTGCCCCCTGGGTGCCGCAGGCCCGACGGTATTATTACAATATTATCGGGAAATATGGCGCACAGGTGCAGGCTCTGCTGAAAAAGACCTCCGCGCTGGAGATCCAAACGATCTGCCCGCTCCATGGTCCCGTGCTTACAGAAGGGCTGGAGGAGTGTCTGCGGCTCTATGATCTCTGGTCACAATGGGAACCAGAAGAATCGGAGAGCATACTGATTGCCCACGCATCCATCCATGGAAATACTGCCCATGCGGCGAAGACCCTCAAGGGTAAATTAGAGAAAAAAGGCGTGCAGGTCAGCATATGTGATCTCACTGTGACAGATCTTTCCTACGCTGTTGCCAGTGCGTTCTACTGCGGGAAACTGGTGTTGGCCTGCTCCACTTATGACGGAGGACTGTTCCCGCCCATGAAGGCCTTTTTGGATCATTTACAGACAAAGGGATTCCGAAACCGCCGGATCGGCCTCATGGAAAACGGCTCATGGGCCCCTGCTGCCGCGCGGCTGATGCGCGCCGAGTTGGAAAAGATGAAGGAACTCCGACTGTGTGAAACGGAGGTATCGCTGCGCGGCGCACTGAACCAAACCAGCGAAGCGCAGATGGACGCTCTTGTGGCGGAGCTCTGCGCGGAATAAGCTGCAACAAACCGCAGCTATTCTCGTACAGATGATGGTCTTACTCATCTGCTTTATGTCCCAAGGGCAGAGTACCGTCATCTCAGGTTGAGGTCACGATGTGGTGTGGGGCGAGAACGGAGTCTTGAGAATACCCAAACAAAAGAAAGGAGCTGACAGATATGGCAGCTATGAATATGAATCAGGAGCAGTTTGAGCAGGCGACCCGGGGCGAAAAGCCCGTTTTGGTGGATTTCTGGGCGCCCTGGTGCGGCTATTGCCGGAGGATCGGCCCTGCGTATGAGAAGATTGGAGAGGAATACGCGGACAGCCTCGTTGTCAGCAAGATCAATATTGACGAGGAGCCGCGGCTGGCGGGGGCCGAGGGGATCGAGGTCATCCCAACTCTGGTGCTGTACCGGAACGGAAAGGCCGTGGATTCCATCACCGCGCCCGGCTCAAAGGCAGAGATCGACCGCTTCATTCAGGAAGCCTTGGCGAAATAACGGAGGATTCAGATATGAACAACAATCATGTTTATGATATGCTCGTGGTGGGCGGCGGCCCGGGCGGCTACACCGCCGCCCTGTACGCGGCCCGGGCGGGGCTGGACACCGTCGTGCTGGAAAAGCTGTCTGCTGGCGGGCAGATGGCCCTGACCGAGCAGATCGACAACTACCCCGGCTTTGAGAACGGGATCGACGGCTTCTCTCTGGCGGAGAAGATGCAAAAGCAGGCGGAGCGTTTTGGGGCACGCAGCGAATACGCGGAAGTTCTCCGCATGGATCTGACGGCGGTTCTCAAGCTCGTGGAGACCAGCGAGGGGATCTTCCGGGGGAAAACCGTGGTGCTGGCCACCGGCGCAGACCCCAGAACGCTGGGCGTTGCCGGAGAGACGGAGCTGTTGGGCCGGGGCGTGGCCTACTGCGCCGCCTGCGATGGGATGTTTTACAAGGACAAAACGGTGGTCGTGGTGGGCGGCGGCAATTCCGCCGCGGCAGATGCCCTCCTTCTCAGCCGCGTGGCGAAAAAGGTGATCCTCGTCCACCGCAGAGACACCCTGCGGGCCACCAAGATCTATCACGAGCCACTGGAACAGACCGAAAATGTGGAATTCCGCTGGAACAGCACCGTTTCCGCGCTGCTTTCCGGGGACAGGCTGACCGGCGTACGCCTGCGGGACACCGTCACCGGTGAGGAAAGCGTGGTGGACTGCGACGGCGTATTTGTCAGCGTGGGCCGACAGCCCGCCACGGCGCTGGCGGTGGGTCAACTGGCGCTGGACGGCGGCGGCTATATCGTGGCCGGAGAGACCACGGAAACCAGTATTCCCGGCGTTTACGCCGTGGGCGACGTGCGGACGAAGCCCCTCCGTCAGGTGGTCACCGCCGTGGCGGACGGCGCGGTGGCAGTCCACATGGCGGAGAAATATATCGCGGAAAACCGATAAGGAAGGTAGATTGAAAAAGCCATGTTTAAGGTCAGGCCGGATACGACCGCAGTGGGGATGCCGACATATCTGCAAGGAAAACTGCCAGAGTGATGGCAGATAAGATCACCCATGTAAGATCGGGAGATATGTTGTCTCTCCATATCCAGTCCACGCAACAGTGAGCAACTGAACACAAAACACAGCCACAGATGTACTCTGCGGCTGTGCTTTTATGCATAGTACTTACGGAAAGGATTCGATGAGCAGATTTCTGTGATACGGATTTTGGATTCTCGCAGAGAGGAATTTCGATTGAGTAAAGCATATGAGCAGAAAATTGACGTGGTAAATGTCATTACTGCTCCAGAAATTGAAATGCTGATTATTCATGCAGAAGGAGCATATGATCAGTTTAAGCGTTCTGGAAAAAAACAAGCGAATTTTGTAAAAGAAATCTTCGGATGCATGATGTGAAGTCGTATGAGATAGAATCGTCTTCGATGCCTCGTTGGGAAACCAACGAGGTATTTTTTTTGCCCCAATCCGACTGCATAGGACACTGAAAAAATCAAAACAAACCATATGTAGTCCTGCAAGGACAACCAAAGTGCGCCTACGAGGCCAACGCGAAACCGGAGGATTCTTGTTAAACTTACTTTGTAAGGACGAAAGTCCGGATGTCCCTTGAAAACTGAATACTCATTCTTCAGGTACATTCCTGTTTGGTCGAGCCATCGACTGCACGCCATGAAGCCCATCGGGGCGATAGCGGTTTCGCAGAAGCAAATGCCGGATTGCAACCGGCGGCGGTGCTAAAGCCAGACAGGGACAATGATACTTCCGTAATTCGCGGTCCGGCCATAAGGAAGGCGGGATGGTTAAATTCCAATGGAGCAGTGAAGCACACTGCCGCCTGTGAGAAATCCTACATCTCTGGGGTGATAAGAAAAAGTACAGAGAAACCATATTTTCAGAAAGCACTGCTGGGTGCTGTATCAGCATGATACCTGGCAGGCTTGTTCTTCCAGTTTTGGTAATGGCACAACCCGTCTAAGTGTATCTGATACGGATATTCTTAAACGAATTTCCATAATACCCTTGGCATATTTCCGCAGCTCTTTCTGAAAACCTACAGTGCTAAAGATGTAACTAATAAACCTTAAATCAGCATCTTCTGTTTCCTTGAAAACATAATAGACAGGGCTAACACATCCGAAATAATGGGATATGCCAACTGATCCGATTATGACATTCATACTGTTTCTCTTGATGATGTTGTCAAAATCGAATTTGGACAGAACATCCTGGACATTGGGAGAGAACCCAGCCAGATAGTCCCGGAAGTTGGCTTCGATGTTATCCGGGTCAGCCAGCAGCTTTTCAAATGTGAACTTGCTGGTATTGTAGAACTGATAACCGGAAGCCTTGGTCAGAAAGCCATCAATGACGGCCAGCTTCTTGACCTTTTCATACTGTGCCAAGACTGCTTCGTGGGTGGGAAGCAGACAGTCGTGGAAACGTTTAACCACGGTCATAGGAAGGATTACAAGTCCGTACTCATGGGGCTTAAAGGGGCCACGGAGCATATCTGCCACATTCCAGATCATCGTTGCTTTTTCTGCAATATTTACTCCTACCGCTTGGATTTTATCGTTAGACATCGTGTGTACCTCGATTCGTATTTTCTTTATGCACTGGCCTGGGTGCCTTCAAGTGGCTCCAGACCAATTATGAAGTCGGTAAGCAAAATAGCATTCAGAGAAGCTTTTTTGCTCGGATAGCTGTGATACCAGCTGTGAGAAACGCCATGCCGGTTCGGCACACCATCAACCACATCATCAACCTTATTGCACTGAGAAACAATGAAGGTATTAAAATAATCGCTGAAGATCTTGTCGTAGTCGTTTGCCTCGATCAGATCTTCCAGTTCTTTTTTAGTGATCGCCATCCTTTGCCGGTGACGATCCTGCATGGTAGCATTGTTTGCCTTTATGTAGATTAAGCCCTCCCACATAGTTGCCAAGCTGGAAATACACAGGGCATATTCACCACGGAGATGTGCTTCAAGAGCCTGTCCCAGAATTCGTTTGATATGTGGTTCTAAATCAGATTCTCTCCATATTCGCTTGATGAATTTGATTTCATTCTTGTCGTAATAGTCGAGAATGACCTTGTCGATACGCTTTTCTCGTCGCTTACTTGCACCTCGGCTTGTTGCCAGGATGTCCGATATTTCCGCTGTCATGGTAATATCCGCTGCCCAGCCAGCGTAGGGGAACCATTTGCATTCATACATAGCCGTCAAGTACGCTTGATTGAACTTCTTGTATCTCCCAAGAATATCCGGTTCCAGTGCAAGATTCTCCAACACAGAGCGCATTGGAGAGATGTCAATGCTCTGAAGCCAATCCATCACAGGCGAATGAATTGTCGCTGTAAGTGCAGACCCAAAGGAGCTTATAATTCCATGAACAGAATCCGCAAGTAGTTTTACCGCACTATTATTGAAAGACTGGAGCATCGCCGTCATCCCTAAATTGGCTTGTTCAAGCAGCGGATTCTTGAAAGTATAGTTGGGGACATTAGCGACTATTGCAAGTTCTCCTAAAGTCTGGATGGTACTACTGTGTTGTAGGGCATCTATTGCAGTACCTACGCTGGTAGCCAACTTCATAGCTTTACTCTGTTCAGCAATCGCTTTCATAGCTGGCGAAGGTTCTGAAATTGCATCCAACGCAAGCGTCGGAATCTCAAAATTGGGGATGTGTGCAGTAGCACCTTCTGCGATTCGCTTGAGTTTTTCCTCTTGCTCCAGAATGGGCGCTAAACTATCTGCTATTTTTTTGCTGGCTTCCATACTTTCCAGCAACTGATCAGAAATAGGGTTATGTTCAAAATCTTTGATCGGGTGCTTATTTCGTTCATACATCAGGATAGTTGCGGGTACAACATCTATTTGCTCTGCAAGCTGTCTGGTAGTCAGAGACTTTCTCTGTCTGTAATACCTCAGATTGTCACCGGGCAGATTACTTGTGGGCTTTTCCTCAAAAGGTATCGTGACCTGGGGCAAAAGCCTTCCTTGGTAAAATTGACACAACGATGTGTGATTGAAAATACCATTGCAAAGACGAATTATCATATTCATCTGGTATTTAGTGAACGGAAAATGTTGGAACAACCCGAAGTAAAGGTTGCTACCCGAAATATGTTTTATGATGAGCAGGGAAAGCATAGACGCACAAAGAAAGAGGTTTTAGACGAGAATGAGTGATATACAAGCATGTGCAAGGGAGATTGTGAATAAAGAAATGATTTATCAATAAGGAAGATGATATGGTGGAAAGCAAGTCTGAAAATGGCTTGCTTTTTACTTTAAAATGATGTTAAGTGATGATAAAGAAAATTGAATTTCCCAAAGAAATTAAAAATAATCGGATTTTATGTTTTACATAAATTTAACACACTTTTGCTTTTTTCGAATTGATTATGTTAGGTCTTTTTGTTATACTGTACTACAATACTATTTGAGAGGAGGAATATTTAACATGGACGAAAGTGATAATGATTCTGAAGCGAACCAATTCAATAGAATTTTTATTTATATATCGCAAGGCATGGACTATGTATTCGGAACATAGACCATGTCTTTTGTTGCTTTTAAGTAAGTGTGATATTTAGATAATTTTATTGTAGAAAGGTTTTATTTATGAGTACATCAATTTTTATTCTTTTAGTAGTGCAGATTATTTTAATTATATTAAACGCGATTTTTGCGAGTGCAGAGATCGCTGTTTTATCAATGAATGAAACAAAGCTAGAACGAATGGCAGAACAAGGTAATGGTCGGGCAAAGAGATTAGTACGATTAACGCAAGAGCCGGCACGATTTCTTGCGACAATTCAGGTTGCAATCACATTGTCGGGATTTTTAGGAAGTGCTTTTGCAGCAGATAATTTCTCAGAACCTTTAGTTGATTGGGTTGTTGGGATGGGCGTGAATATTCCACGTTCTACTTTAGATACCATAGCTGTTATATTGATTACATTGATTTTATCATATTTCACGTTGGTTTTTGGCGAATTAGTTCCAAAGAGAATCGCAATGAAAAAATCTGAAGAACTGGCAATGGGGATTTCAGGATTGGTTACGGGAATCTCTATCCTATTTAAGCCAATCGTTTCATTTCTTTCAATATCGACCAATATTGTCTTGAGGATTTGTGGTATTGATCCAAATGAAGCGGAAGATCAAGTGGGTGAAGAAGAAATACGTATGCTTGTTGATGCGGGAAGTGAAAAAGGAACAATAGATCATCAAGAAAAAGAATTTATTCAAAATGTTTTTGAATTTAATGATATTATGGCTGGTACGATTGCTAAACATCGAACAGATGTGACAATATTATGGATGTCTGATGATGTGAAGGAGTGGGATGAAACAATCCACAATACACGACATACCCTTTATCCCGTCTGTGGAGATTCGATAGATCATGTTATTGGCATTTTAAATGCAAAAGACTATTTTAGATTAAAAGAAAAAAGTAAGGATATGGTTATAGATTCTGCAATTTCTGCACCATACTTTGTTATGGAAACTACAAAAGCAGATGTGCTTTTTAAAAATATGAAACAATCGAAGCAATCTATGGCGATTGTATTAGATGAGTATGGTGGAGTGGTTGGAATAGTAACTCTTTTTGATTTATTAGAAGAAATTGTTGGCGATTTAAACGATATTGAACCAATATCGTCGGAAGAAGAAACTGTTATTATAAGAATAAGCGATAACAAGTGGGAAGTGAAAGGAAATATACGATTAAGTGATATTGAAGACGCTATAGGTGTTACATTTACAGCAGAAGATTGTGACACATTTACTGGATTTGTATTTCAAAAATTTGGTATGGTACCAAAGGATGGGGATACAAAAATAGAATTAGAAATAGAAAATATGCATATAATCATTGACAAAATAAAAGAACATCAAGTTGAACATGCAATTATAGAAATTTTAGAATAAAATTTTGAAATGCATTTGAAAATTATTTTAGAAACAAGGGGATATATCAGAAGAGTACATATACATTTTCAAATACAACAGGGATAGAATGATGTTGCGATAAAAAAGAGGGAGACACACATTTGTTTAATCCATGAAGTCCAATTTTGCTGTTGACGGACGAACACATGCAGAGTACCGCAAGACCAAATCGGAAATGCAGGATTGGCTTGTGGCGCAGAAGATTATGCAGGAAAACCTGAAAGAGGACGAGCAGAAAAAGAGCAGCTGCATGAGCAGGAAGTGCGGCAGGAAGAAGAAAATAGACAAAGCAGTCGATGATGGAATGTCCGGTGCAGTGTGGGTGTAATGCTCATGCTGCACCGGGCTTTTTTCTTTGAAAATGATTTTTTATAATGTTGATCTTTGACTGCTCTTAACTCAAATATTGTATCTTAACTCAAAAAAAGTTATAATACAGAAAAAGAGTTAAGAATGCAGGTGATGACATGGAATATCTCGATAAAGTTCTTGGAGTCAAGGTTACCTATGAGGACGTAGAGTTTAAGCACGGAGTGACTGTCTTGGATGCGGCATATTTGATTCCATTTAAGGCAAAAGCATGGATGGATTTGACAGATCGTAAGGCCGCAGGAGAACATGTTGATAGCAAAAATATTAAGAAACATAACAGTATTTTGCGAACTCATTCCTCGAACAGATACAGAAGATATCCGTAACCCTCTGCTTTCATCTTTGCGTAAGGCACAAAGCGCAGGGCCGCACTGTTGATGCAGTAGCGCACGCCATTGGGGGACTCCGGATCGCCAGTGAACACATGACCAAGGTGAGAATCTCCGGCACGGCTTCTGACCTCTGTACGGCGCATGCCGTGGCTCAGGTCCTCCAGTTCCACCACGGCAGGCTCTTCAATGGGCTTTGTGAAAGCCGCTCAGCAGCAGTACCGCGGTGAGCAGAAGCGGCAATACTCTCCGATACATGGTGTATCCCTCCTTTCGGAGAAGATAAATTCGTTTGTCAGCCCATATCGGCGGCGAGCGCCTTGTCGATCTGGGCTTGCAGCGCCTCAGCCTGCGTCTTGCCGGTAACAGCGCCTACGATGGGTTCACCCACGATATTGCCGCTGCGGTCGACCACATAGGTGGTGGGATAGGCAAAGATGTTGGTGGTAAACTTTCCCGCCTCACCGTCGGAGTCAAAATACACATTCTGATAGGTGGCGCCCTTCTTGGCAAGCACATCCTTCGCCTCGGAAATTGCCGTTTCGTCGCCGTCCAGCGTGAAGGTGTTGACGCCGATGAGGGAGCCGCCCTTCTCCGCCAGTTCCTTGTTCAGCGCATCCAGCTCGGAAAGCTCGCCTACGCAGGGATTGCAGGTGGTGAACCAGAAATTCACCACGGTGACGGCGTTGGCGGAGAACAGCTCGTCGCTCTTCACCGTGTTGCCATCCAGGTCCTTGCCCTCAAAGGCGGGGAATTTCTGCATGCTGCCGTCATCAGGCGGCGTGGTCATGTCGCTGCCCGCGGGCACGCTCATAGCGCCATCCGTAGATTGCTGTGCCGCCTCGGGGTACTTTTTCTCTATCATGGTCAGCTTGTTTTCAATCTCGCGGATCTTCTCTGCCGCCTCCTTGAGCAGCTTCAGCTCATCCTCCGTAAACTGATCTTTGGAACCTTCGATGGTGTCCAACAAGAACTCACCATAGTTTTTGCCGTCCTCCTGCATGGTCATGCCCTTGTCGGCCGCTATGAAAACTTTTTCCCAAAGCGCTGTGTTCTCCGAGAGAATGGCATTTTCCTGCGCCATCAGCTCCTTGTGCATGGCAACCGCTTCCTTGGCATTCTTCGGTTCGCTACTCATTTCGTCCATTTTGTCTCCGCCCTTTGTGGCGCAGGCTGCCAGAGAGAGCACCATCAGTGCAGTAAGCAGCAGAGCCAGAATTCTGCCGGCAGTATTCGTCCTATTCATATTCATTCGTTTTATTCCTCCCTGTTAGTGTTGTTTGTTTGTAGTGTTTCCGCTGCTTTTGCCTTATCTTTACCGTCTCCGAAGCCGTAGCGGAAGCACACGGCTTTCGTCGGACAGGCGCGGATGCACATTCCGCAGCGGATGCACTCGGTATGGTTGGGCGTTTTCGTCACATCCACATCCATCTTGCAGGCTCTGGCGCATTTCCCGCAGGAAACGCACTTATTCTTATCCACCTTCATCTGGAAGAGGGACACCCGGTTGAACAGCGCGTAGAACGCGCCCAGCGGGCAGAGCCACTTGCAGAACGGTCGGTAGAACAGTACGCTCAGCGCAATCACCGACAGCAGGATGCTGAATTTCCATGTAAACAGCTTGCCCAGCGCCGCCCGGATGCCGGAATTGGCAAGGGACAGCGGGATGGCTCCCTCCAGCACGCCTTGGGGGCAGAGGTATTTGCAGAAGAACGGATCTCCCATGCCAACATCGTTCACAAGGAACGCCGGTAGCAGGAAAACCATCACCAGCAGGACAGCGTATTTCAGGTATGTCAGCGGCTTCAGCCTCTTTGTGGAAAGCTTCTTAGTGGGGATTTTGTGCAGCAGCTCCTGAAACCAGCCGAAGGGGCATAGAAAGCCGCAGATAAAGCGCCCCAGCAGCACGCCCAGCAGAATGAGGAAGCCTATGATATAGTAGGAGAAGCTGAACTTGGAAGACCCCACCACCGCCTGAAACGCACCAATGGGGCAGGCCCCAGACGCCGACGGACAGGAGTAGCAGTTCAGCCCCGGCACGCAGACGGTCTTCCCCGCCCCCTGATACAGTCCGCCCTTGAGAAAGTTCGGCAGATGCAGGTTGGTCAGCAGCGTCGCCCCCGCCTGAATCCAGCCCCGGAAGCGGGACATTGTCTGTGAAACGCCTGAAAACTTTTTACCCAATGCCCACACACTCCAGACATAATTTGATTGCTTTGCTCAGCACTGTCGCCGCCTCGCCCCGCCAGACACCGAAGCACAGCATGGCGGCTCCGGCCATCAGCAGCGCGATCTGCGCCGCTGCCTTTTTCTCGCAGCTCATTTTTCATCACCCTTTCCGATTTTCTGTCCCCATCATAGCGCGGGAGAGTTAAAGTCTCTGTTAAGAACGAAAACTTAACACAAACCTTATCTGTTTTTGCTATAATGAAAGCAACACAAAAACGAAGAAATAAAAAGGAGGGCTCTCATGCACCTTTTAGTAATTGAAGATGAACGCGCCCTGTGCGAGACCATCGTCCGCAGCCTGCGGCGGCTGGCCTACAGCGTGGACTACTGCTATGACGGGGAAAAAGCGCTGGCGCTTCTGGGCGTGGAACGATACGATCTGGTGCTTCTTGATCTGAATCTGCCGAAAAAGGACGGCATGACGGTGCTGCGCACCCTGCGGCAGACCGACCGGGAGACGCGGGTGCTGATCCTCTCCGCCCGCAGCGAAGTGGAGGACAAGGTGCAGGGGCTAGATGCCGGGGCGAACGACTATCTGGCGAAGCCCTTCCACTTGGCGGAGCTGGAGGCCCGCATCCGCAGCCTGACATTGCGGCAGTTTACCCAGCAGGATGTGCTGCTAAGCTGCGGAGACCTGACCTTTGACACCCGTTCCCGTACCGCCACCGTCAACGGGCAGACGCTGACGCTCACCCGGAAGGAAACAGGAATCCTGGAATACCTGATGGTGCATCAAGGAAGGCCAGTAAGTCAGGAGGAGCTGATGGATCACGTTTGGGACAATAGCGTGGACAGCTTCAGCAATTCCATTCGCGTCCACATCTCCGCCCTGCGCAAAAAGCTCCGCACCGTGCTGGGCTATGACCCCATCCGCAACCGCATCGGCGAGGGCTATCTGATGGGAGGTGAGGAGGAATGAAGCGGCTTTCCCTGCAGTGGCGCATCACGTTGATGTCCGTCCTGCTCATCGGTGTCACCTGCGTGGCCATGAATCTGCTGCTGTGCTCCTCCGGTGTGTATTATATGGACACCATTGCGGACAACTTACAAGGCGGCGGCACGGTGATCCTGAATGATGGCGGAGCGGCGAGCTTTGACCCACAGCTCATAGCCCCTGACGAGGATCTGACGATCATTGTCGATGGGGTGCAGGGGCGCTTCCGCACCACCAACTGGTACATCACGGCGGCGATAACGCTGCTCAGCGGCATCCTCGCCTATTTCGTCAGCGGACGCGCTCTCAAGCCCCTGCGCAGCTTTACCTCGCAGGTGGAGCAGGTGCAGCTGAACAATCTTGCCGATATGAGGATCGATGAAGACGCTATTTCGGAGTTCCGGCAGCTGAGCCGCTCGTTCAACCAGATGCTGGAGCGGCTGAACAACGCCTTTTCCGCTCAGCGGCAGTTCACCGGCAACGCCGCCCACGAGCTGCGCACGCCACTGGCACTAATGCAGGCGCAGTTGGAGCTGTTTTCCGCGGAGCATCCTGATGTGCGACCGGAGACGGCGGAGTTCCTCACGCTTTTGCGTGAGCAGACGGAACGGCTGATACAGATGACCAGGACACTGCTGGAGATGAGCAATCTGCAGCAGGTGGCGCGGAACGAGCGGATCCAGCTCGCTCCCATGATCGAGGAGATCTTCACAGATCTTGCGCCGCTCTCAGATAAGCTCGGCGTCACGCTGACGGCGGAGGGCGACGGCATTATGACCGGCAGCGATGCACTGATTTACCGGCTGATCTTCAACCTGACGGAGAATGCTGTCAAGTACAACCGGCCGGGCGGCTCGGTACGGGTTTCTGTCACTCAGGAGTTGGAAAAGCTCCTGCTCCGCGTCTCCGACACCGGCTGCGGCATCCCGGAGGTGTATCAGCGCAGTATTTTCCAGCCCTTCTTCCGGGTGGACAAGTCTCGCAGCCGGGAATACGGTGGCGCAGGACTGGGGCTCTCACTGGTATGGGAGATCGCCGACCTCCACGGCGGCTCCGTTTGGGTGGAGAAAAGTTCGGAGAAGGGCACTACCATTGCGGTGGGGTTGCCAACGCAACAATCAACGAAGCCCTAAAACACTTTTATTCGTTTTTCGCTGCTTCGCTTGCCGCCCTGCGGCGTCCCTCTCCGTATTTTCACGCTCCAATTCCGCCGCACGGAGCTTGCTGTGGACAGACTTATAATCAGAAATTTCCTGTTTCAAACTGTCAATCTCAGCCTTGAGCTTTGCAATTAGCTTGTTTGCCGCATCCACCGCCTTTTGCAGTTTGGATTCCTTTTTCTCTGCTGTAACGTACTTCTTTGCCAGAGTGGAAAGTCGGTCAAAGTCCTCACGCTCCACGGCAACCATGCTCGTCCAGCGCGGGCTTGGAATCCCACTTTTTGCTCATGCTGATCTGCTGTATTTAAATAACCCTATTAACACAATTTTATTAGGCGCAGTATAACTGCTGACGGCGTAGAATCTTGGTGGCTAACTTGGTGGATACCTTGATGGGTGTCATCCTCTAAGTTATCATGGGTTTTGAAGAAGCATTTTATGGGAAAAAGAATCTGGATCCAAAGATGCGGGCATTGCTTAATTCACTGGCGAAAACAGATCATAGCTTGGCAAATAAAATAGAAGCTCCACATGCGATTTAAAAAAAATCCTGTTCAATATATGAATATGAGCAGGATTTTTCTATTTACAACGATATTTTTTACAATATTTCCTTCGATTATCCGGAAAATTTTTCACTGTAATGACTTTTCATATCCTCCCAGTCCATGAACAATACATAAAATACTTTGCCATATTGCTGGCTCTCAACAATTCTCCCATGGTCAAGCACAGACAGATACGATCCATCCGCTCTTCGTAAATGAAAGTGGATATAGTCATTTCCATTGCCATTATCAATCTGTTTCCAAATGCTTGCTTCTATCTTCTTCTTCTCATCTTCCCGTATCAGGTTGCTGAAACTTTTCTTTGTAAGTCTGAATAGTTCATCCATATCTTTATATCCGGCCATATGAAGAAACTCCTGATTTGCATAAAAGAGTTCATCATCTTCTTTGTCTGCTCTGTATATGATAAATGCTCCTGGAAGGTGCTCGGAGATATCCCTAAATGCAAATCCCAGTTGTTTACGAACCCTTAATTCAAGTCCTTCCCTATAAGCCATGCAGCCATTTTTTCCATGAAGTTTTATTTCGTAAAGGGCTGCATCTGCACAGCGCATAAGCTGTGAACGGTTAGACGCAAATGTCGGATATTCCGAATATCCAAGAGAAATATAAAATGGATATTCTTTTCCCTTATATGAAAATGTCTTTGGAGCCATAGTGAATTGCTGTAGCTTCTCTTTTACATCCTCGTAGGAATAATTTTTTAAAAGAATACAGAACTCATCTCCACCATTTCTTCCTAGTAACGCATCAGACGGGAAAAAAGCTTTCATACTGTCTGCCAGACTCCTTAATGCTTTGTCTCCGTAAACATGTCCATAGATATCATTAATAAATTTAAAATCATCAATATCAAGGAGTACAGCCACAAATTTCGCTTTCGGATTTTTATTAATCATCTTTTCTGCCAGTTCATCGAATCCATAGCGATTGTAAATACCTGTAAGAGAATCTGTGTGTGCCAGTATTTGAAATTTGTTTTTATTTTCTTTTGATACCAGCCACATCCGGGTAAGAGTTACCAAAAGCATGGTAATCGCAATAAAGAAAACACTGATTACTGCTATTAATGTATTGTTTCCCCAGCCATTTTCAGGCATTACTTCAAACTTCCAGTTCTCCGTTCCTATCGTAAAGTCATAGGAAACCGGATTCGTTAATTGACGATCTGACTGATAAACAACTTTATAATTATCACTCCATGGATTATCCGTTTTTGAAAGACTATATTCATATCCAAATTTCGAAAGTGCACTTATCGCATCTGAAAAAATATCCGGAACACGAAGGATAACAATGGTAAATCCCCAAAAATATTCCTGCCCGTTTTCATCTTTCAGATAAATAGGATTGCGGACAGCAATTCCATATCCACCCTGTTTCAATTCAAAAGGTCCCTGTGTAACGATTGTATGATGATCTCTTGCATATATGGAAATTTCACCACGTTCTGTATCATGAATTAGATCAATCTTACCTGCCTCATTTCCATCGGCCGGATAAATATCCGTTACAATACCAGCCGGAGCAAGCTGTACGCTTTCAACAGAATCCGACATAATATTTTTTGCAATTGTGTCAAATTGATTGATTTCTCCAGTTCCGCTGATCAAAAGCTGTTTCAGAACATCTGTAATCTCTATTCCATTTATAATCTCATTCTCTATACGTTCTCCATAGGTTGTTGCATTTAATTGTGCTGTTGTGCGGCTCTGCTCTTTTTCATGAGTATCTGTGTTGTATACGACTAAACTAACAAGGCATATGCCCATTAAAAAAACGAGAAGAGGCACAAGTGTCTTTTTTTTCACCTGATTCACCTCGTTTTATCTCAGTCGAGAAGACTCTCACCTCTTCAGGTGGTGAGTAATAGCAAATTTGTCTCAGTGGGAGTTGGGTCTCTGACTGATGTTTTTATAATTAAGCATTATATCACGGAAGTAAAAAAATTGAATAAATTTTGCCAAAAAAGTTATAGAACGTTTTTCCAGTGTACTGATAACGTTTTCCTTGCGTACAATGGAAAAAAGAAGCAGTGCTCCTAAACAAATAAAAAAAGTACAGTTTGATTGTTTGATTGCTTGTTTTTATGGTATCTTTTCTTTTGGAATTCAACATGGCGGTTACGCTTCTTTATGGACAGCCGACTGAACAAAAATGGCGGAACGCTTATTTTCACTACGCATTATCCGGAACTGCTGGATGAATATGACCGAAATGACGGAATTTGTATTGTAAGAAACCGTAATGGCATTACAGCAGAAAATTTGAGCCATATATTGAAACGTAATGATATTAAAAAGAGTGATGCCTACCAGAGCGGTTTCCTTGAGGGAACAACGCCAGCATATGAAGCGTATATGCGCTTGAAGAAAAGCCTGGCTGCTTCAATCAATTAAGGAGGCAGCAGAATGGAATTAGCAAAATATAAGGCGTGTATATGTGAAGGATCTACCGAAGAAGCTATTATCGACATACTGGTTGATAATGATCTTCTGATTTTCAAAAGAGAAGAAATGTTGGAAGAATGTGTTATCCGTTGCAGAAGTGCTAAACGATTTGAGGAGCGATACTTACGGAAGGGATTCGATGAGCAGATTTCTGTGATACGGATTTTGGATTCTCGCAGAGAGGAATTTCGATTGAGTAAAGCATATGATCAGTTTAAGCGTTCTGGAAAAAAACAAGCGAATTTTGTAAAACAAATCTTCGGATGCATGATGTGAAGTCGTATGATTTTGTGAAGCAGTATTTCAGTAACCCACAGCTCTTGGTGAAAGCCATAAAAGAGTATCGCAGAACAGCAAATATCCCCAAAGGAGAATACAGCTTGTCTGATTTGCTGAGATGAGCTTTGCTTTTTTAATACATTGGCCGTGACTCAAATGGTCACCAGGAGATAAACGGGTACCAGTTTACAGAAAACAGAATAGAATCGTCTTCGATGCCTCGTTGGGAAACCAACGGGGTATTTTTTTGCCCCAATCCGACTGCATAGGACACTAAAAAAGTCAAAACGAACCGTAGGTAGTCCTGCAAGGACAACCAAAGCGCGCCTACGAGGCCAACGCGAAAACGGATGTTCCTTGAAAACTGAATAGCTTATATGCTACCCATATTCGTAGGAGAATATTTCATCATTCTTTATCGTTTAAATATTGAATATACTCGTTTCCCCATATTTCCAACTCCTTCAGTACTTTCCTGAATTTTTCTCCAATATCACTTAATTTGTATTCTACTTTTGGTGGAATCTGCTGATATTCTATGCGTTCAATCAAGCCTTCTTCTTCCAACTTTTTCAGCTGTCTTGATAGCGTTGTATGTGTCATTTCTTCTGGCATTTTTCTTTGTAATTCATTAAACCGGATGGGACCATCTGTTAACAAATACATAATATACATAGACCATTTACCTGTTAAAACTTTTTGCGAAGTCACATATGGGCAAAGCCCAAATAGATTTTTCTTTTCCATATATACGTTCCTTTCTGATACCAGTATCGTAAAATATCGTACTTATTTGTTTGCTCCTATGATATATAATTATACGCATAAAAAATAAAAATACAATTTGTTTTCAGGAGGATTTTGAAATGAATGACGTAGTAAAATATTTGCAGGAATGCGGAACTTTTTATCTTGCCACGGTAGAAGGAGACCAGCCACATGTACGCCCATTTGGTGCTGTATGTGAATTTGAAGGAAAACTTTATATTGTAACGAATAATAAAAAAGATGTTTACAATCAGATGAAAGTAAATGGAAAAGTTGAAATGTGTGGAATGAACAAAGGTACTTGGATTCGTGTGAAAGGTGCAGTAAAAGAAGATACTCGCCGTGAAGCTCGTGTAGCCATGATGGAAGCAAATAAAAATGCTCTCCAGTCTATGTATACGGTTGATGACAATTTGATGACGGTATTCGTTTTTGAAAGTGGCATCGCAACTATTTATTCATTCACAGAAGAACCGAAGGTTATCAATCTGTAAAATTTTGAGTAATGTACATTACGGTTTGTCAGACTGGAAATTCCCCGGCTGATGTTTGGCGCTGCGGGCGGCGGCACATATTCTTTATTATCCGGAAGCGTGGTATACGCTGCACATAGACGCACCTGAGGGAGGAACGAAAATGGAAACTGAAAAAGTATATGCCATGCCATTTGCAAAAATATATCCCATGCTGGTGGATGAGCTGGCTAAGGGCAAAGTGATGGAGAAGATCAAGCGGAGAAACAAATGAGGGAGGGGAAAGCAGCCTATTACACACCGACAGAGAATGTGGTATAATCCTTGAGGAAACATTGTATGGAAAGGACAAACACGATGAACGCTCTGGATATTATGAAACGCCCTGCCGCCTACGTAAGCGGCTATGAAAACACCCCCACGGAGGAACAGAACCGTGCAAAGCAACTGTGCTGGGAGTACAACCGCACCGCTCCCAACGAACAGGAAAAGCGGCGCAGCATCCTGCAGACCCTGCTGGGCACCTGCTCTCCCATGACCGGCATTCAACCGGATTTCCACTGTGACTATGGCTTCAACATCCATACCCACGGCTTGGCGGTCATCAACTATAACTGTGTCATTCTGGATACCTCTCCGGTAAACATCGGAGCAGGTGCCTTTATTGCCCCCGGCGTATGCCTTGCCTGCTCCGGTCATGCCATCGACCCGGAGCAGCGCAGCCACGGCATTGGAACCTCAGCACCTATTACGCTGGAGGAAAACGTCTGGATCGGTGCAAATTCCACCGTCTGCGGCGGCGTTACCATCGGGGCAGGCTCGGTTATCGGGGCGGGAAGCGTCGTCACCCATGACATTCCCGCCGGTGTCATCGCAGCAGGGGTGCCCTGCAAGGTGATCCGCCCCATTACCGAAAAAGATAAGTTCAAGCCGGAGGATATTCTGTTCTGAGAAATTCAGATCGGAAACGCTGAAAAAACATACGCACAAGCTCTCCGGGGACATTTTTGTTTTTCGCCATGCTTTTCTGCGGGGAGAAGGCATGTTATACTGGGAATGACAATTCGGGATTTTTCATTACAGTGTTTTGCTAAAGGAATCCAATGGAGCTATACCCTGGATTTTTCTGTATTCTCTGGGTGACATTTTGACGATAGACTGAAAAGCGCTTGAAAACTTTCCCTGGGTTTGGTAGCCTACCTGGGAAGCAATATCCGCGATAGTGTCATTTGTTTCTCGTAATAATTTCATAGCCTGACGCACTCGAAATTCCTTCATATAGGTGGCGATAGGCTGACCGTAGACTGCCTTGAATATCTCCTTTAGAGTGGAGGTATTTATCAAATACTGTTTGGAAAGTTCTGCAATCGTAAATCGTTGCTCCAAGTGCTCTGTCAACTGTTGATGAATTTCTTTTATCAATTCGGTTTGCTGGGAGAAGTATTGAGTCAATTCTTTATGCTCCGATTTCATGTTGCTCAAATAAATCAAAATTTCCAGCACCTTCAATTTCAAGAGGGAATTTCGAACGGACATAGGAGCAGAAAAGAGTGGGGCAAAAATATGCTCTAAATCGGAACAGGACGGGATTGCGGATGGCTTTCCGGAGCAAAATCGATTCTGTAACTGGTCTGCTTCCACACCGGCATTCTTTAAAACTTCTGGGCAAATGGAAGAGAGCTGTTTCAGATCCACGGAAATGGAAATTCCCTCTGAATATCCTAGGGGAAACATCATGGCGGAATCCGCGCAGCAGGCCATACTGTGTGCTGTCACATCACCTGTACCTAAATAGACGGCAGTACCGCCGTGCATATTCCAACCCACGCGACCACTGCGACAATAGTAAATTTCTAAAACAGAATCCGAAGCATCATGCCGAAACTTGACCTCTGAAGCAAGAAAAACATTGAAGGATACCTCTATTCCAGGAAAAGTTTCATATGCCTCCATACACCCTTTTCCAGCGGTAACCGCTCGAAACTGTTCTCCAAAGAGTGTAGTACCCGTTCCACCAGCCCGGCAATGCTTCAAGGCGAGGGTGCCGTTTGGGATCTTTTGAAGTTTTTGAGCGATAACTTTGGATTCTTCTTTTTTCATGGCGTTCCTTTTTGTTTTTCTACTTGCGACGGACAGGCGATTTTTACAAGCCACTCAATCATGTGGTGGAAATTTCGGGCCTGCTCGGTATCAGCTGCTTTATAATAGACCTCTTTTCCGTCCCGGCGGTTAACGATCAGACCCGCTGATTTCAACTGCTTGAGATGGTGAGAAACTGCAGGACTGCTCATATTTACCATGGCTGAAAGATTGATAACACATTCCTCACAGTGGCAAAGCAACCAAAAAATGCGAATACGGCTGCCATCTCCCAGCTGCTTGAAAATATCAGCTACGGTTTGAAAGTTTTCTACGCTGGGCATATATTCCAGTTCATGCTCGATAGTTTGTCCGTGGTCGTGGGGTAAGTGGTTCTGAATCATTTAGCACTCCTCCTTGAAGTCTATCTTATCATAGACCGGAGAGAAAAGAAACTTTACTTTTGAGATGTTTCTGGTTCAGGGCCAGCGTCATGGGTGTAATCCAAGATACGGACACCATCGCCTACCTCTTTCTGCACCAGCTCTCGCATACGCTTAGCAAAAGGACAGGGGTAACCAATGGGAGTCCCTTTGCTGATGCAAGAAGCAAAAGCAATGGTGTCAGCGCCCTGTTCTACCAGAGAACGGGCCCGCAGCACCGCTTTTTTTCCGGGGCAGCCGCCGCAGTTGATGAAGCCCACTAACTGAATATCATCCTCTCCCATAAAAGCGCCTTTTCTCTCTCGGATTGTCCGAAAATCCCGGCTTCCGGGGCAGTAATCCTCTGTCTGCATACAACGAATAATGCCAAGTTTCATATTAGTTTCCTCCTTAATTTAGGGCCTGCCATTCAGATTTGGCCGGTCCATTGTCTATTATTATGTAACCAGATTTTCCAACAGCTGGATGGAAATGTCCTCGTAGTAGCGATCCTCTTTAATCATTCACAAAATACGGGGTATAGGTCTCTCCGGTTCTCAGTATAGCTCCGCAAGGAGGTTCTGTATTTCCCGTTCAGAAGAATTTTTCTCCCAAATGGAAGAGTTTCTGAAAATCAATCCGTCATAAACGCTGCAAGAGCGTCCCTTCTAACTTCATGTGATATTGTTCCAGTACATCTTTCAGTGTAATTTCTTGCATTCTTTGTTCCGCTTTTTTTTGAATGTCCAAGTAAAAATCCCGCAGCACCAGTTGAATGTTCACGCCCACGCCACAAGCGGGGTTGGTGTGGATGTCCTGATGGAGCAGGGGCTTGTTGCCCTCTACTGCTCGATAGACATCCAGTAGAGTGATTTTCTCCGGCTCACGAGCCAGAGCAGGTCGGGGATGTCCCTTCACGCTGATCAGCAGTCCACCTTTCCGCAGGGCGGACATGAGCTGGCGCACATAGGCAGGATTTGTCTGAATGCTCTCTGCCAGCTTGTTACTGGTCAGATCGCAGTCTGGGTACAGAGCGATAAAAGCTAGAATATGAACAGCATCGCTAAGGCGGGTTGGATATTTCATGGCCTGATCTCCTTTTTTGTTTTGATGTTATTTTTATTATAACAGCATATTGACAGTGACGCAAGGGGATGCTAAAATAATTTGAAGTAAGAATAAAAATAACACCCACTTGAAAGGAATGGTGACAATGAACTTCTATGATGATCTGGTCATGCAGACCCAGATGAATTATTCCAGACACTATCCTATCTATGCTTCCGGCAGTACGCCTTATCAGCTGACTGACAAAAAGCCGCTGCCGTATAGCGAACAGATCCATCGTTTGGTACAGGAGGTAAAGGAAGCTGATTGTGTGGTAGTGGGCGGGGCCTCCGGCCTGTCCGCTGCCGGTGGCGGAGATTTTTACTACGAGGACAACGACTCCTATCGCAAATACTTCCGACCTTTTGCCGAGAAATACCACTTCAAAGGTGCTTTTGCAGGGATGATGCACCCCTGGAAGACAAGGGAAGAGTATTGGGGGTATCTCGCCACCTTCCTTCACACCACCCAGACCGCACCTGTGCGTCATCCCTATCTGGATCTGGACGCTTTGCTGAAAGGCAAGGACTTCTTCATCCTCACCACTAACCAGGATACCCAGTTTGTCAAACTCTACCCGGAGGAGAAGGTGGCGGAGGTCCAGGGGGATCACCGCTTCCTCCAGTGTGCCGCCTGTTGTACCGATGACACTTGGGATGCGGTAAAGCCGGTGGCTGATATGGTAGCCGCTATGGGGGATGGCACGAAGATTCCTACGGATCTCATTCCCCGGTGCCCCCACTGCGGCGGTGAGGCATTCCCCTGGGTGCGAGGATATGGGAATTTTCTGCAAGGAAAGAAATACGAAGAACAGTACGAAAAAATTTCTCGCTATGTGCTGGAACACAAAGACAGCAAAATTCTGTTTCTGGAACTGGGCGTTGGCCGAATGACTCCCATGTTTATTCAGGAGCCTTTCTGGAACCTGACCCTCAGCTTTCCCCATGCCCGGTATATTGCTGTCAACAACAAGTATGACTTCCTGCCCAAACAGTTGGAGGACAAGGGCATGACCATTGTGGCCGACATTGCTCAAGTGCTACGGGATGCACGAAAACTCTAGCTGCCCTCCGGCAGGTGCGATCCATCGCAGCAACCATAAAATAGAAAGGAGCGAACGAATATGATTGATTGGAAACCCATTGCCGAAAAATTCAGAGAAGCGGACGCTATCCTGATCGGGGCCAGTAACGGCCTGTCCATCACCGAAGGACTGCATTTGTTTGCAGATAATGCAGCCTTTGATGAATTGTTTGGAGATTTCAAACAAAAATACGGCTTACATTGTATTTTGCAGGGAATGATGGCCGGATGGCCCAGCGAGGAGAAAAAATGGGCCTTCTGGGCCCGGCTCATCCATCATTACTGCGGGCAATACCAGCCTACGCCGGTGATGAACGATTTGAAGGCCATTGTGGGAGAGAAGGATTACTTTGTCGTCACATCAAACGGAGAAGGTCACTTTGAACGGTGTGGTTTCGATCCGACGAAAATCTATGAGATTGAGGGCAACTGGTTTACGATGCAGTGTCCCCGCCCCTGCCACGACACCCTCTATTCAAGTTTAGAGGTGGCCGAAAAATTATCGGCTGCCGAACAGGGCGGCCATGTGCCTACAGAGTTGGTGCCGCGTTGTCCCAAGTGCGGAGGTCCCATGGACATCCACATGGGCGCGGGTCAGAGAATGATTCCGGATACCGCTGCCCAGGCACGGTTCCAAAACTTTCTGAAAACCTACCACGGAAAGAAACTGGTGGTTCTAGAGCTGGGCATTGGCTGGCGCAATCAGCTGATCAAGGCCCCGATGATGCGCCTGGTGGCCGGCGAGCCAAACGCCACTTATGTGACCATCAATCTGGGGGAGATCTACATTGCGGACAATATCAAAGAGAAGTCCTTCGGACTGGACGGGCGGCTGGATGAGCTGCTGCCTGCTCTCCGGGAGGCGTGCGAGGCATGAAGTTTGTGGGGACCATAATCATCTATGCCTATTTGCAGGCGGTGGGAGCTATCAACTCTCATGAATCAATTTGCTTTCTGAATCCTTTGCAGCAGTAGAAAATGCAGAAAATAAAACGCCGGGAAGTTGACTCAAATTGTCAATGCCTCCCGGCTTTTTACCGGGTACTGGAATGTGCCGATAAAAGCTGCATTTTGCCCAAACAGAAGAACCCTTTTCCCGAATAGCAGGATATGGGTTCAAAGCGTTGACGAGGACGGTTTTCCTGCGTATGATGAAGATACAATTAAACGATGATTTAATTGTTCTGACAACAGGAACAAATTAAGAGAGGAGATTTTCAAAATGAAAAAGACTTACAAAATCGATGTGGATTGCGCTAACTGCGCCAACCTGATGGAAGATGCCGCCCGCAAGACCAGCGGCGTACAGAGTGCTACGGTGAACTTTATGACCCTCAAGATGAACGTGGAGTTCGAGGAAGATCAGGATCCCAAGGCTGTTATGCAGGAGGTTCGCAAAGCCTGCAAGAAGGTGGAACCCGACTGCGAGATATTTCTGTAAGCCAGCGAAACGAAATGCCCTGTCGAGCGGCAGCTTGCAGGGCATTTTTTCTCTTAGATAAATAAACGAATAAGCAATTGTGAAAGGGGTAAAACGAAATGCAGGAGTATATCATCAACGGTCTACTGATCGTGGTGGCTCTGCTGGCCGTGATCCTTCAGATCATCGGCATGCGGCCCTCCGCCGGTATGACCAAAAAACAAAAAGTGATGTTGTGGCGGATTCTGACTGCTACGGTTCTACTGTTAATTTTGCAGGTCCTGGGCGCAGGCGCATTTGAAGTGTTTGGCTCGGCAGGCCGCTGGGTACGTCTGGCTGTGTTCCTGGTGGATTATCTGGTTATTGGCTACGACATTCTGAAAAAAGCCGGAAAAGGTATCCGTAACGGTCAGGTGTTCGATGAGCACTTTCTGATGGCGGTGGCTACGCTGGGGGCTCTGGCACTGGCTGTATATGAAAACGGCGACTATCTGGAGGCCATTGCGGTGATGCTGTTCTACCAGGTGGGCGAATGGTTCCAGTCCTACGCTGTGGGCAAGAGCCGCCGGAACATCAGTGATCTGATGGACATCCGTCCTGATTATGCCAATATCGAACGGGAGGGAAAACTGGAACAGGTAGACCCGGACGAAGTGGGTATCGGCACCATTATTGTGGTACAGCCCGGTGAGAAAGTTCCTATTGACGGTACCGTAGTGCAGGGAGAATCCACTTTGAACACTGCCGCTCTCACTGGTGAAAGTTTGCCCCGTGAGGTCAAGACTGGCGATGAGATCATCTCCGGTTGTATCAACATGACAGGTTTGCTCCATATTCAGACAACCAAGGAATTTGGCGAGTCCACTGTCTCCAAGATTCTGGATCTGGTGGAGAACGCCTCCTCCCGGAAGTCCAAGTCGGAGGACTTCATTTCCCGCTTTGCCAAGATCTACACTCCTGCGGTGTGCTATGCCGCGCTGGCGCTGGCTGTATTGCCGCCGCTGGTACGGATGTTTGCCATGGGGCTGGATGCAGGCTGGGAGACCTGGATCTATCGTGCGCTGACCTTCCTCGTTGCCAGTTGCCCCTGCGCTTTGGTCATTTCCATTCCTTTGTCCTTCTTTGCAGGAATTGGCGGAGCCAGTAAGGCGGGCGTTCTGGTGAAGGGGTCCAACTATCTGGAGACCCTGTCACAGGCTAAGATCGTGGTCTTTGACAAGACCGGTACTCTGACCCAGGGCGTGTTCGAGGTCAACGCCATCCACCACAACGAGATGGACGAACGCAAGCTGGTGGAGTACGCGGCCCTGGCAGAGAGCGCTTCCAGTCATCCCATCAGCAAGAGCTTACAGAAAGCCTATGGCATGGAAATTGACCGCAGCCGTGTAACCAATATTCAGGAGCTCAGCGGCAACGGTGTCATCGCCACAGTGGATGATCATCAGGTCGCGGCTGGAAACGACAAGCTCATGAATCGTCTGGGGGTCCAGGCTATTCCGTGCCACAGCGTAGGCACCATTATTCACATGGCGATTGACGGGAAATATGCCGGGCACATTGTTATTTCCGATATCGTGAAGCCTCACTCCAAGGAAGCCATTCAGACATTAAAGTCGGCTGGGGTTCGCAAGACTGTGATGCTTACTGGTGACGCCAAGAAGGTGGCTGATAGTGTAGCCTCCGCACTGGGGCTGGATGAGGTTTACAGTGAACTGCTTCCTGCCGACAAGGTGGAGAAAGTGGAGCAGTTGATTCAGAACAAGCCGGAGAAAGAAAAACTGGCTTTTGTGGGAGATGGCATCAACGATGCCCCGGTGCTTCGCCGGGCAGACATCGGCATTGCTATGGGCGCTATGGGTTCTGACGCTGCCATTGAAGCTGCGGATGTAGTACTGATGGATGACGATCCAATGCAAATTTCCAAAGCAATCAAAATCTCACGCAAGTGCCTTGGCATCGTCTATCAGAACATCGTGGTGGCCATCGGCGTAAAACTGGTCTGCCTCGTGCTGGTCGCTCTGGGCTTCGCCAATATGTGGCTGGCCGTGTTTGCGGATGTGGGCGTGATGATTATAGCCGTCCTCAACGCTATCCGGGCACTGTTTGTGAAAAATCTTTAAAGTTCAGAAATAAACAAAAACAAAAGGGGGGACCCTTCCCGCATGAAGGCTTTATTTTAAATTGGTCCCTCAGAAGCATGTGTCAGTGAAGTTGCAGACAAACTGAATAGGTCAGAGTCCGCTGTTTCTCACCATATCCGTATTTTACGCATGAAAGGTTTGGTTCGCTGGCGCAGGAGTGGAAAGGCTATTTACTATGTTCTAAAACGCTTATTTTCACTACGCATTATCCGGAACTGCTGGATGAATATGACCGAAATGACGGAATTTGTATTGTAAGAAATCGTAATGGCATTACAGCATAAAATTTGAGCTATGCGGTGAATTTGCGGCAGTAGAGACCTTGGCAAGGATATGTAAAACGTATAAAGAAAAATACCCACTGATTCAGATTGAACTTCATACCGCAACAGCAGATACGGTTTATGAGATGATGAAAAAAGGACTTGTAGATAGAATTCAATATAAGCATTAGACATAATAAAATAATGGGTATAAAATAGATGTATAAGAGAAATTCAAATCTTATACATCTATTTTTATACAAGAAATTTGCAAAGAAAGGGGCTTTTTATTATGAGTAAAAAATTAGTGGCATTTTTCAGTGCAAGCGGAACAACAAAAAAAGTAGCAGAGATGATTGCAGAGGAAGCAAAAGCTGATTTATTTGAGATTGAGCCAAAAGTTCCATATACAAAGGCTGATCTTGACTGGATGGATAAAAAATCTCGGAGCAGTGTGGAAATGAGTGATAAGAAATACAGACCGGAGATTATGAAGAAAGAGATAGATATGAGCTCTTATGATGAAATCCTTCTGGGATTCCCTATCTGGTGGTATGTAGCTCCAACAATTATCAATACATTTTTGGAAGCCTATGATTTCAGCGGTAAAAAGATCGTTCTTTTTGCAACATCCGGTGGAAGTGGATTCGGTAATACTGTAAAAGAATTGCAGCCATCCGCACCAGAGGCTGTTATCACAGAAGGCAGTCTGTTAAACCGCGGAACAAAACAGAAAGTCAGTGAGTGGGTAAATTCTTTATAAACAGCAGTGTTATGGAAGTATACAGAATATGGAAAAAATGGTACAGACAGCAGGAAGAAATGCGCTTGGCGAATTTGCGCCGGAGTTTGCACATTTTAACGAAAGGGCATAATTTTTTCATTCGTTCTTGACAAGTAACCATTCGGTAACTATAATGTAGTTACCGAATGGTTTCTTTGATAAAGGAGATAATTATGGCAGAGGGTACAAAGGAACGGATTTTGAGAACAGCACTGGAACTGTTTGCGCAGAACGGCTATCTGGGGACATCTATGAATGATATTGCAGGGCAGTTGGGAATTACGAAAGCTGCTTTATATAAGCACTATGCCAGCAAACAGGAAATCTTAGATAAGATCGTGGAGCGAATGAACAAGATGGACTATGAGCGCGCTGAGGCGTATGAAATGCCGGAAACGGAACCAGACGGCTTTGCGGAAGCATATCTGCATACACCAATTCAAAAAATTCGCACATACAGCCTTGCCCAGTTTGACCATTGGACAAAGGAGCCGTTTTCCTCCAATTTCCGTAAAATGCTGACGCTGGAGCAATACCGTGATTCCAAGCTTGCACAGCTTCACCACGACTATCTGGCGGGCGGTCCTCTGGAGTATATGGCGGCCATCTTCCGCAAATTGGCAGATTCTGATGAGGAGGCTATGCAGCTGGCGTTGGAATTCTATGGGCCAATGTATCTTCTATACAGTGTCTACGACGGTGCGGAGGAAAAAGAATCGGTTTCTTCCTTATTGGCGACACACATTGATCGCTTTATTGCCAAGGTTGAGGCTGGTTACAGATCAGAAGCTGCCGGGACAGCTGTTTTAAGCAGGAGGAATAACGGATGAACTATATTCGGATCACCAAAGACAATATTGACAAGGAACATATCTGCTGCGCCATGTCCGGTAAGCAGAGTGTTGTAAAAAAGGAATGGCTGCGGCAGCGCTTTGATGATGGACTTGTTTTCTATCGCAGTGAGGAACGCGGTAAATGCTTTATTGAATACATTCCGGCTGAAAACGCCTGGGTGCCGATTGCGGCAGATGGTTATCTTTACATTAACTGTCTATGGGTATCCGGCTCCATGAAGGGACACGGATACTCAAATGATCTGCTGGAGGCGTGTATCTGTGATGCCAGGGTGCAGGGAAAGAAAGGTATTTGCATTTTGTGCGCGGAGGGCCGAAAGCGGGAATTCCTCGCTGACCCGAAATTCCTTACTTATAAGGGTTTCCGTGTGGCAGACATATCCGACTGCGGGATCAATCTTATGTATCTTTCCATTGAATCGGGGGCACAACCGCCGTATTTCAAGGAATGTGCGAAACATCCGGTGATTGAAGAAGCAGGTTTTGTTCTTTATTACACCGATCAATGCCCATATACCTATTATTGGGTACCAAAGGTGCAGGAGGCGGCGAAGGAACATGGTATCCCGTTTAAGGTTATCCATATCACTGACAAAGAATCAGCACAGAATGTACCTGCACCGGTCACGACCTATGCATTGTTTCGGGACGGTCAGTTTCTGACACAGAGTATCCAGTCAGATAAAAAATTCCTGGCGCTGGCAGGTTTACAAAATTGATTTTACTCCGCTATTTTTGAGTCGCAACATAATGTTATCAAATGAAATGGAGAAAAAACGAATGAAAAATATATTGATTATTTCAAGCTTGCCAATGTGACGTGTCTTTGACCTGCGCACAATAAAGCTATCGTGCGATTCACAAGGAGTGAGTATAAAGCCCTGCAAAAGTGCTTTCGGATTTAAAAAAGGGATTCCGATACTGACAGAAAGGAAAAACATGGAGAAAAAATTGCAAAATCCAACCTCTAACAAAAATGAAACACCCGCACCGCAGGGAGGCAAATGGTCGGACGAGACGATCATTCGCTATATCATCCGTGCTTTTTTGCTGCTTATTGTATTCGCATGGGCTCTGGTAAACCTTGACGCTGTTTTGTGTTTTCTCGGCAAGGTGCTTGCACTGTTTACTCCGTTTCTGATCGGCGGCGCGATTGCTTTTTTGATCAACGTAGTTCTTCGACCAATGGAATGCTGCTGGAACAAGGCGTGCCGCAAAGCTCCTGCAAAGCTGACTCGCCCCGTGTGCCTGACAGCAAGCACCGTGCTTATCCTTGGAATTCTATTTGCTGTGGTGTTTATGATGCTCCCCAGCTTGCGGGAATCCGGCGATGAGTTTATCCAAAACATTCCGGTCTATGTGGAGGAAATCGGGCGGTGGTGGGCTGGCGTTGTCCAGTTTGCTGCAAAATATAACATTGTCCTGCCCGAATATGTCATAGACTCTGACCTGTTGATTGAGAAGGTCACCGCCTTGATCAGTGACGAGAAAAGCGGGATTCTCACCGTGACATGGGGCGCGGCAACCTCTGTCCTGTCGGTTTTTGTAGACGTTCTCTTGGGGCTTGTTTTTGCACTTTATTTGCTTGCAAAGAAGGAGGTCGTCGCGGCACATTTGAAAAAACTCATTGTGACAGTCCTTCCGCAAAAGACGGCGCAGCGGCTTCTTAGTATTGCCGCGCTGACCAATCAGACCTTCACAAATTTTGTCAGCGGGCAGCTTACCGAAGCGGTTATCATCGGTGTTCTGTGCTTCTTTGGAATGCTGATTCTTGGGATTCCGTATGCCGGTGCTGTCTCCGCGTTTGTGGCCGTCACTGCGCTGATGCCGATTTTTGGCGCATGGATTGGCGGCGGCTTTGGTGCGTTTTTAATTCTGCTGGCAGAACCTGGCAAGGCTCTGTGGTTCATTCTCTTTCTGGTCGTTTTGCAGCAGGTGGAGGGCAATCTGATTTATCCCAAGGTGGTCGGCAAGTCCGTCGGACTTCCTGGACTGCTTGTGCTGATGGCTGTTACGATTGGCGGCGAAGCATTCGGCATCTTAGGGATGCTGTTCAGCGTTCCCGTCTGCGCCGTGCTGTTCAGCCTTTATCTGGAGTTCATGAAGAAAGCAAGCACCCTTTAAGTTGTGGTCTATTCAACAAAGACCACGGCAATTATCGAGCATATTATTTACGATGAGATGGATGACCATTACGGCGCAGAGCTGGAATATCCCTGGAATGACTGGAAAGCTGTGCTGAGGCGCAACGACAATAATAAATGGTATGGTGTGGTTCTGAAAGTATCTGCTGATAAGTTGGGGGCGTCGGAAGCAGCCGGCATTGATCTAGGGCTGCCGTTCGAGGAAAAACGAAGGGTTTTCGAGGGAGGCAAGTCAAATGGAAGACGATCGACTTGAATTATTCATTAGTTCTTGATAAGTAACCATTCGGTAATCATAGCGTAGTTATCGAATGGTTACTTTAATGAAGAAAATAATTATGGCAGAAGGTACAAAGAAACGGATTTTGAGAACAGCACTGGAACTGTTTGCGCATACGTGCCCAGTAAAGGATAGAGTTGTATCTTAACCTGAGTATAGTTATAATACAATTATGACAGCTGCTTTCCCAGGATTATCAATGACGGAAATGATGTATGACGATGATAGGCAGCAGGGAATTTCCTGGGTATAAAAAAGCTTGCGAAGCTAATGAGAAGGGATGACATCATGGGACATTTTTATTTTGTGAGACATGGACAGACTGTGTGGAATGTGGAAAATAAGATTTGCGGAGCAACAGACAGTCCGTTGACGGAGCATGGACGGCAGCAGGCGGCTGAAACCGGGAAAAATATTGTAGAAAGCGGAATCAAGGCAGATGAGATTCTCTATTCACCCCTTAGCCGTGCGGCAGATACAGCAAAAATTATTTCTGAAATGAGCGGGATTCCCTGCAGGGAAGAACCAAGACTCATAGAGCAGAATTTTGGAAAATGGGAGTCTACGCCGAGAGACGGGAAAGAGTTTAAGAAGGCGAAAGAGTCATTTGCCTGCCGATATGAAGGGGGAGAATCCATGCTGCAGCTTGCGCAGCGTATCTATAATCTGCTGGATGAGATAAAACAGGAGTCTGACCATAAGACATACATTCTGGTGGCACACAATGGAATTTCAAGGATGATTCAGTCGTATTTTACGGATATGACCAATGAAGAATTTGCATCCTTTGGCGTAAAAAACTGCCAGGTGGTGCGGTATGACTTCTAATCTGGAGCGAGGGGGGCAGTAAAGCTTACCGGGAAGCAACGGGAGAGTAAAAATCACGTAACTGTGAAGGTACTGAACAGTTACAAAATCACAAACTTAAGGAGGAGAGATGAATTCAAATAAAAAGGATGATGCGAGCTACCTGCAGACGGTTGGCCGTGCCCTAACTATTTTAGAAATGTTCAGACAGCAGAATACACTGTCTCTGCCGTCGATTGCCAGGGAGCTGGGGGTGGGAAAAACCATCGCCTATCGATTGGTACATACTTTGACCGAAGAGGGATTCTTAATACAGGATCCTTTTACGAAACAGTACTCTTTGGGAGAGCAGGTGCTGATATTGGGATTTTGTGCGGTGCATAGGCTGGATGTTAAACGAATTGCTCACGATTTTCTTTGGAATTTCCATGAGCGCACCAAGATCAGCACTTATCTTACTATTCCGTGTGGGAATCAGAGTTTGTGTGTGGATCGTGTGGTTTCAGATAATACTGGGCGTTTGAGTTCAGTGTTTGTGGGGGGAGTATACCCGTTGTTTCGTGGGGCAAGCAATCGAGTATTACTGGCATTTGCTTCGCCTCAATTTCAAAGCAACTATCTCAATAGCTTAGAGTTGGCAGAAGAGGAGAAGACTCAGCTGAAGGAGGATTTGAAAGCTGCTCGAGCTCGTGGATATGATATTACTCATAACAGGCTGACAGAGGGACTGTTTGCCGTCGGATTTCCTATCTATAACTCAGCTAACCAGCTAGTGGCTGGTCTGAGTGTAGGGGGAGTATATGATTTGGAACGACCAGACGCTGTGGAGAAATATATTCAGCAGGGGCGTCAACTGGCTGTTGAGATCAATAATCAAATGGGCTCAAACTATTACAGTAGAATATCTGATTGATTTGTTGAGATGCAAAGAAGAATGATAATATGAGAAATTCGGACAGAAGAAATACTCTTTTGTCTGGGTTTCTTTTTTTATTGCTAAAAGTATTGATATAAAATTAATCTGTTAGAAAATGATGTAATATATTGACAAGACTCTGACAAGATGCTAATATAAAAACATAATTCCTATCTAAGTAACGCTGTTCTTATAATAGGAACCTCAAACAAATGAACGATAGAAAGGAGCGTGAGAATCATGAAATACAAAGGTGCTGCAATCCAATATGACTGCCATTTTATGGATAAAGAGAAAAACTTGGCTGCTCTGACGAACTTGGTGCGTCAGGCAGCAGCTCAAGGGGCGAAGCTCATTGTCCTGCCAGAAATGTGTGCGACTGGATACTATTTTGATAGCATGGAACAGGCGGCCGAGATGGCAGAGCCCATAGCAAATGGGAAAACGGTACGATTATTGGAGAATTTAGCAAAGGAGTTAGATTGCTATTTGGTTGCAGGACTTCCTGAGTCGGATGGAGAGAGGTTGTACAATTCAGCGGTTCTTATAGGACCGGAGGGGCTGATTGGCCGACATCGGAAAATGCACCATTATGTTCCTGATAGTACATGGGCTAAAACGGGAGATGAACCGGTAAAGGTGTTTAATACTCCTATTGGAAATATAGGCATACAGATTTGTATGGATCTAAGTTATCCGGAAGGACCTAGGTTAAGCAGGCTTATGGGAGCACAGGTTTTGTGTTCGCCTATGAACTGGAACGAGCCATCTATCCCTTCATCTATCTGGCTGACACGTGCTAAGGAAAACGGTATGTATGTGATTGCTTCTAATCGACACGGAAATGAAAAAGGATTCGATTTCTGCGGCGGAAGCGGGATTATTGATCCAGAGGGCAGAGTAGTGGCGTGTCATCCTTATGGAGATGGAATTGCTATGGCTGAGATTGATTTAGAGATGAAGCCGGATCGAAGCGATATTCCTTTACGCCGCCCGAAGCTCTACCGTGAACTTCAGTTACAGCGTTATCCATGGTATCAGAGCCAGTATTACCAAGCATATGCTACGGAGCCATTGCTTGAGGGAAAGCAATTTTCAACGGCGGTATGCAGCATGAAACCGGAGAATCGGGAAGAAGGGTTTATGGCTGTAAAGCAGGCTATCAGTCAAGCTGGGAAGCAAGGAGAGCGCTTGCTGGTTCTGCCAGAACTGGTGCTTGGAGGTGTACTTGATGACTTGCAGCAAGCACAGTGCGTGGCCATTCGAGAGGATGATCCGGTGTGGAAAGAACTATCTTCTCTAGTCATGGAGAATCATGTGGATGTGATTCTGGGCTTTGTATTAAAAGAAAACGGGAAGCTATGGAATGCAGCAGCATGCTTGTGCGAGGATGGTTCTCGACATTACTATCGGAAGAGTCATCTGACTGAGAGGGAAGCACAGTGGGCGGAAGCAGGAGACCGTGCCGGACTGGTCCTTGATCGCCCTTATGGCAGAATCGGTGTACTGTTAGGCAACGAAATTTTTATTACGGAAGTACCTCGATTGCTGGCCAATAGCGGATGCGATATTTTAGCTGTTCCAGCGGTGGAAAATCCGTCGTGCCCTCCTGGTATTCCAGAGGTTCAACAGGAGGTGGAACATTATCATCTTGCTAGGGTAAGGGCTAATGAAAATAGTACATACGCAGTCTTTGCGGCTCAAAAAGGAGTGAGCGGAATATTTGGTCCAGATATGTTCCTAGTACCGCGGAATGAAGTGGTGCTCAACGAGAGCGGATTTGCAGATATGACAATGGATACTCGATTTATATTGTCAGATGAAAGTGGATGTCCAGCGATAAACCTGGTTCGAGAAAAGCCAATGCTTGGAACCAGACATACTACATGGTATGACAAGTTGATAGAAGAAACGGATTGTGTGCTTTAAAAGAAGGGAGAGCCATATGAGCGATAAAAAACATGATGTGAATGCTGTGACAACTGAGCCTAACGTGGAAGATCAGGATTATATTTATACTCCGGTTCCTCAAAATAAGCGGTACGGATGGATTAAGATGTTTTTCGTCTGGTTATGTTGGAATGTAGTAGTAGGAGACCTGGCTACAGGTACGGCGTTAGGATCCAGCATGAAGTTTCGGGATGCTCTTATTGCCCTGTCAATCGGCGATATTATATTAGTGGCGGTCATGATTATGACTGTGTATATCGGTTCAAAAACCGGATTGGCAGCAATGTCATTGATTCGGTTTACCGTAGGTCGGGTAGGAACTTATATTTTCTCGGCGATTATCTGTGTGACCTCCGTGGGTTGGTTTGCCACCCAGTTGGGCTTCTTTGGGCAGATTTGGTCTCAGTATATTCCGATAAGCGTACCGATCCTGGCAGTGCTGGGCGGAATTATGATGGCATCTACAGCGATTAAGGGATTTAAGGGAATGGAGAAGTTAAGCACATTTGCAGCGATTCCGTTGCTTCTGTTTATTGTTTTGGCATTGGTTAACTGTGTAAGATTGATTGGTGTAGATTCTTTGTTCTCTTATAGCCCTGCGGGAAGTCAGATTGGCACCATGGCTACTGGCGTGACCACAGTTATTGGCAGCTGGGCAGCCGGAATGGCTACCGTTCCCGACTGCGGTCGATTTGCAAAGACAGATATCGTAAAGATCTCTATCGTTTGGATCGCTGGTCTTTTCTTTGGTCATTTCCTGCTTCCAATTGCTGGTATTGCAGCTGCTCTGCATCTGGAAACATGGGATTTCGGAGTAGTATCTGATTACATTGGCGTACTGGCAACTGGTTCAGGAATCATTGGTGCTCTGCTTATTACTTTAGCTGCATGGACAACTAACCAGCAGAACCTGTACTCTGCATCCAATGCGACATGCAACATTATTGAAGTGAAGAAAAAGAGCACTGTTACCATTGTTCTGGGCGCGATCGGAATTGCTTTAGGTTTCTGTGGTGTGGTGGACTACTTTGTGCCGTATATGACATGGCTTGGTATTGTAATCCCGCCAATGGCTGCAGTTATGGTGGCTGATTATTTGGTACTGCCTTTGTTTGGAGTAAAACATAATTATAATTATAATGACATTTCGTACGAAAACCTTCCACTTATCAAGTGGCCTTCCGTTCTGGCTTGGGGATGTGGTGTAGCAGTTGCTATTTTCTCTCCGGGCATTCAGGCTATTAATGGTATGGTAGCTACGGTTGTGCTGCATGTGGTATTTAATCTGATGGCAAATAAGAAGAATTAAGGTGGAAGCATTTTGATGTAGAATATAGAAAGGAAGAAAGTTATGGAACATATTAGAATGAAATTGACAGAAGAACATGTCCGTTGGGCGGCTCTTGGTGGCTCCATTCTTGGCGGCGGTGGAGGCGGTTCGGCAAAGACCGGAGCTGAGTTCGGAGATCTGGCTGTGCGGTTCAGCCAGCTGGAATTAACCCCGTTGGATCAGATTGATCCGGAAACCGTGGTTGTCACAGCTTCTATGGTAGGGGCTCCTGCCGCACAGGAGAAGTTTGTCTCCCCGGCAGATATGATGCGCTGCGTGGAGCTCTTTACTCAAAGCACGGGTATTCGTCCAGGAGGTATCGTTACTAATGAGAATGGAGGCGGTTCTACGTTCAATGGATGGCTAGAGGCATCCATGCTGGGAATCCCTCTGATAGACGCTCCCTGCAACGGCCGTGCTCATCCTACGGGAGTGATGGGAAGCCTGAATCTTCATCGTGATCCCAATTATATTACTACCATGACCTGTGTGGGCGGACGAAAGGAATTGGGTCGACACGTGGAATGTACAGTTACAGGTTCTATTGATCATTGTTCTAAACTGGTGCGGGCGGCTGCTGTGGAGGCTGGAGGCCTTGTGGCTGTAATCCGGAACCCGGTGAAGGCTTCGTTCCTGCAAAAAAACAGCGCTGTGGGGGGCTTGTCACTGGCTATTGAGACGGGACGCCGTTATTCACAGGGATTAGAAAAGTCGGTAGAAAATGGTGTGCAGGAGGTTTGTGAATTTTTAGGCGGTGAGATATTGGCTCACGGTCCGGTAGAGGAGTATCAGCTGCGCAGTGAAGGCGGCTTTGATGTAGGTATCGTTAAGATTGGTGGATATGAGATGTCTTTCTGGAATGAGTACATGACGGTGGATGGACCAGATGGACAGCGCAAAGGCACATTCCCTGATCTGATTATGACATTTGACAGCCAGACTGGACGGCCAACGCCTACATCTGACTTGAAACAGGGCCAAGAAGTTTATCTCATTCATGTGGGTTATCAGCATCTGAAGTTGGCGGCTCCCATGTTTGACAAGGACTTATTGGCGGGCGTAGAGAAGATCATCAACCGTCCTATTGTGGATTGTGTGTCATTCTGATAAGGAGATAAGGAAATCTATGCGAAAGACCCCGCCGCCAAAATACTGGCAGCGGGGCCTTTGTAGATAGGACGTAACGGTTCAGTAGGTCTGTGCATTTATTGCGCGTGACTGTGAAAGTACTGAACAGTTACGATAGGGCAAGTATAAGATGGAGGAAATTAAGATGGTGAAGATGAAAGTTGGAGCAATAACCATTGGGCAGTCACCCAGGACGGATGTGGTACAAGAACTGTTTCCGCTGATGGGTGAGCAGGTGGAACTAATTCAGGCAGGTGCATTAGATGGGCTCACTCGGGAGGATATCCAGGCATTTGCACCAGGACCAGAGGATTATACTTTAATCTCACGACTTCGAGACGGAAGTTCGGTTATGATTGCCGAACGACATATTCTGCCCCAGCTGCAGCAGTGTATCGAACGGTTGGAAGAGCAGGGCGTAAATTTGATTCTGTTTTTGTGCACGGGGGATTTTCCGGCTGTGTTTCATTCTAAAGTGCCATTGATTTTTCCGTGCAAGGTGCTTAATGGGCTTGTGCCAGCCTTGTCTAATCGAGGAAAGATCGCTGTAGTGGTTCCAACACCGCAGCACGTGGATCAGACAGAGAAAAAGTGGAATCAGTATGTAAAGGAGAGTATTATTATTCCGGCTTCTCCCTACGGTAGCCAGGATGATTTGGATGCGGCGGCTAGAGCCGCAGCGAAAATGGATGTGGATCTGGTGGTAATGGACTGCATTGGCTATAATATCGGAATGAAAGAACAATTTCAAAAATTATCTGGAAAACGGGTGATTTTGTCCCGGACACTTGCAGTCCGGGTTATGATGGAACTGCTGTCATAAGAGGGGGGGAAATGCGATGGAACTGGCGGAAATTGGAAAAAATATTTTAACAAACTGCATGAATGTCAAACCAGGGGAGAATGTACTGATAGTGACCGATGATGAGAAGTATGCCATTGGTCAGGCCTTGTATCAGGCGGCTAAACTTTTGAAAGCAGAAGCTATGTTAATGACTATGACTGCTAGAGAGGTGTCTGGTCAGGAACCACCCGCTGTAGTGGCAGCTGCCATGAAAGCGGCGGATGTGGTAATTTGCCCCATGAAAACATCGATTACGCATACACGAGCCAAAATTGAGGCAGCGGAAGCTGGAGCAAGGATTGCTACAATGCCGGGAATCACGGAGGAAATGTTTGCCATGGGTGCTATGACTGCAGATTACAGTCGTGTTATGGCACTTACAGAGCAGGTGACTGATTTATTGACGAATGCCAATACAGCCCGCATAGAGAAAGATGGACATGTTTTAACGCTGGATCTTCGGGGACGGCGTGGAGTATCTAGCCCTGGTGTCTATCGGGAAAAGGGGCAGGCGGGAAATCTTCCTTCCGGAGAGTCCTACATAGCTCCGATAGAGACAGGAGCAAATGGTACGATGGTGATTGATGGATCTATGGTTGGAATCGGTTTATTAGAACAGCCTTTGGAAGTGAAAGTGAAGAACGGGATTCTTCAAAGCATCCAAGGAAAAGAAGCGGAGAAACTGGAGATTCTCTTGAGAAATAGAAACAATGCCACACTGTGTGAACTGGGCATTGGAACCAACTATGCGGCCAGACTGATCGGTGTTATTCTGGAGGATGAGAAAGCTTATCAAACGGTTCATATTGCTTTTGGTACTAATGTTGGATTTGGAGGAAATAATCAGGCAGACTGCCATATGGATGGAATTATTAAGAATCCTACATTATATTTGGATGACAAGCTAGTTATGTTAGATGGAGTTTTCCAGATTTAAGGAGAACTTCCAATTGCTGCTGGAGTACTTTCTTCATGAAATTATTTTCACGAAACAAGAGAGAAAGGACGTATAATATGAAAACATATAAAGTTGGTCTGATTCGGGTGCTGACCACAGAGAACGAGGAATTGCTGCAGCTGCATGGAAAGCTGATAGAATCGTATTTTCCTATGTTCCAGGTGGTGTCACGATGTATTCCGGATCAACCGGAGGGGATTCATGACGATGAAACATTCGCTGTAGGTGTACCTAAGGTGGTGAATCTTGCAGTGGAACTGTGGAAGGAGGGCTGTCAGGCTATTATTATCAGCTGTGCCGGTGATCCGGGAGTTCCGGAGGCAAGACAGGCTGTACCGATTCCGGTTATAGGAGCGGGATCCAGTACTGCAGCGTTGAGTCTGTTTTTTGGCAGTCATCCGGCTGTGTTGGGGATTACCGAAGATGTACCGTCAGGATATCAGCGGATATTCGGTGATCGGATTGTAGACAATGCAAAGGGAGATGGGGTAGAAAGTGTCCTGGATTTGATGACAGACAGAGGATATGAAGCCACCATGAAGGCAGCGGCTGCGCAGAAAGAGATGGGTGCCGATGTGATTGCCCTTAGCTGTACAGGAATGTCCAGTATCCGTATTGCTCCCTCCATCGAAAAGACAGTAGGAATTCCGGTTCTGGATCCTGTTTTGTGTGAGGGACTGCTGACATTGTTTGAGCTATTGAGAAAAGAAAATATGGAGGATTAGGAGTTAGAATTAGGAAGCTTCGTCTATACTAAAATATAGGCGGAGCTTTTTTATATGATAGGAAATGTCGTCCTATTGTATGCATAATGATTGTATCTTAACCTAAAGATAGTTTATAATACAAATAGACAGAAGAACTGGCTATTTGTATAAATATTATGCTGGGTACACATACATTCCCAGCAGCTGCTGAACACAGTAAAAGGCAATGGAGGCACCGGATAACCATAGCTGCAACTGTGGCGCAGAAAGTGAATGAGTGAAATTATGAAACGAATTAACAATGTTATGCCAATTATTTCTGGACCCTGTTTTGGTTTTGCCGGAATTTTTGTACACGAATTACGGATCGTACTTGCTAAGCTTGTGCTTTCGGGTAAAAAGCAGGAAGTTGTGGAGGAATAGGATCATGTCAAAAGATGAGTATTTGATTACCGATGCGCCGCTGAAAGCGTTGACGGTTTTTGCAATGCCGATGATTCTCGGCAGTTTTTTTCAGCAGGTATACAATATGGCGGACTCCATTATCGTCGGCCAGTTTGTGGGTTCCTCCGCACTGGCGGCGGTTGGCGCCTGTGCAGCGCTGACGAATGTTTTCATTTGTGTGGCACTGGGGGCCGGTGCTGGTGCAGGTGTGCTTGTGAGCCGCTATTTCGGTGCCAAAGAGTATGGAAAAATGAAAACGATTGTGTCTACATCACTGATCAGCTTTTTGCTACTGAGCATCATCCTTGGTGTCTTTGGCTTTTGTTTTTCCCATGCGATGATGAGCGGATTACAGACTCCTGCCGATATTCTGGAGGAAGCAGTGCTGTACCTGCGGGTCTATTTTGTGGGCTTTCCGTTTTTGTTCATGTACAATATTCTCTCTACCATGTTCACTTCCATCGGTGAATCAAAAATTCCATTGGGACTGCTGATCTTTTCATCAATCCTGAATATTGTAATGGATCTTTGGATGGTAGCCGGTCTGGGACTTGGCGTGTTCGGTGCGGCGCTTGCAACTTTGATCGCACAGGGCATTTCGGCTGTGTTTTCACTTTTGATTTTCTTTTACCGGATGCGGCGGTATAAGAGTATCTTTGCCTGGTTTGACGGACAGGAGCTGCGCTCGATGCTTCGGATTGCTGTTCCGTCGGTTCTTCAGCAGTCTACCGTATCCATCGGTATGATGATCGTACAGGCGGTGGTAAATCCTTTTGGAACACAGGCACTCGCCGGATACGCGGCAACGATGCGTGTGGAGAATGTTTTTTCCCTGATTTTTGTGTCCATCGGCAATGCGGTTTCCCCATTTGTTTCCCAGAATCTTGGCGCAAACAAAACCCAGCGCATCAAAAAAGGCTACCACGCAGCATTGGTGCTGGATGTGTGTTTTGCGGCGCTTGCTTTCCTTGTCATTGAAACGCTGCACACGCAGATTTCATCACTGTTCCTTGGAAAAGACGGAACCGCCCTGGCTTATCAGGTGTCTGGGGATTATATGAGATGGCTTGGTTACTTCTTTATCTTTATGGGAATTAAAATGGCGACCGATGGAGTCCTTCGCGGACTCGGAATCATGCGGCCATTCCTCATTGCCAACATGGTAAACCTTGCGATCCGCCTGTCCGTGGCATTGATCGGTGCACCACGTTTTGGCATTGATTTTGTTTGGCTTGCCGTGCCGGCAGGATGGCTTGCCAACTTTTTGGTGTCCTATGCGGCACTGAGAAAATCCTGGCCGGCTGAGAAAGTGGAGTCATCCCGATAAATTTGGATGTACTGAAACGAAATACATACTTTTGCCTTGTTTGATTTATGAATATCGATTTTGTTAAAAATATGTATTTGCATTAGAGAAAAAACGGGTATAATAACATAAACTGACAGAAGGAGAAATTTGTGATGAAGAGACGGGAAGGTTTTACACTGGCTGAGCTATTGATAGTGGTGGTTATTATTGGAATACTGGTATCAATTTCAATTCCGATTTTTACGGCACAGATGCACAAGGCGAAGGTGGCGGCAGACTGGGCGAATCTCAGGGCATATTATGCGGAAATACAGGCAGATTATATGTCTACCCAGAAGAAGAATCCGAAGGTTAAAATTTGGGGTGTAGATAAAGAACATGACTATAATTCGGTGACTTTTTTAGATGGGCATAAGGCTGAGATGAAGGCTGGAACCTGTGCAGTTAGTTTTACTGATAATAAAGGATATTCAATTGTGTATCACTGTAATAAAACGCATAAAAAATGTGACTTGGGTTTGGGGGAGAACTACACTAGTCAATGATAGAGTATTGAGAATACATAAGGAATTTACGCAGAAAGCGTAAATTCTGTGCATCGCGAAGCGTGTTACTGAGAACGCAGTGAACAGTAACAAATTAATAGTAAAGTGGATAACATCTACTTCTAATGCTGGACATCCACCCCAAAGTCAAGTATAATAAACTAGAACAGTTGTACGATTATAATAAACGGGTAATCAGAGCACAAGCGGACATCTGATTTCCCGTTTTTGTGTTGCAATGTATCCGGAAGAAGCTGCCGGCGGCAGGTTCTGTAGGTGAATAGAAAGACAAACAGAAGGAGGTACCCTATCCGATGTCAAGAAAAAATCCGTTCGTCATGCCCATCCTCAAATGGGTAGGCGGCAAACGGCAGCTGCTGGACAGCATCAATCCGCTGATCCCGGAATGTTCGACCTATTATGAGCCGTTTATCGGGGGCGGTGCGGTGCTCTTTGGGAGACAGCCGAACAAGGCGGTGATCAATGACTCCAACGAAGAGCTGATCAATGTATACCGGACGATCAAGGAAGAGCCGGAAGAGCTGATTGCGGCGCTGAACGCACATAAGGAACAGAACTGCGAGGAGTATTATTATACGGTGCGGGCGTGGGATCGTGACAAGGAGACGTATCAGACGCGGACCAACGTCGAGCGGGCAGCGCGGATTATTTATCTGAACAAGACCTGCTACAACGGTCTCTTCCGCGTCAACAGCTCCGGCGAGTTCAATTCTCCGTGGGGCAGATATAAGAACCCGAATATCACGAACGAGGCGACTATCCATGCGCTGAATACGTATTTAAATAAAGCGAATATCACGATCAAATGCGGCGATTACCGCGAGGCGTTAAAGGGCATCCGGAAGGGCGCGTTCGTCTATTTTGACCCACCTTATATGCCGATCAGCTCGTCGGCGTCGTTCACGGGCTACACGGCTGGGGGCTTCGGGGAGGAAGAGCAGATCGCATTAAAAGAGCAGTGTGACATGTTGAATGCAAAGGGCATCAAGTTTCTGCTTTCCAATTCGTCCTGCGAATTTATCGAGGATTTATATAAAGATTACATCATCGACCACGTGGATGCCAAGCGCGCGATCAACGTGAAACCGGAGAAGCGCGGGGAGATTCAGGAAGTTCTGGTACACAATTATGAGCTTGATTGACGATAAATGGAGAATTTTATTTGATAAATACCGGATTGAGCGGGAAATTGAGAAACATGGGCGGGTTTACATCACCGCCGACCAGATCCGTGAAGTCAAGGAACCGCGTTTGATGACGAAATTTGATACGCGGGAATCCCTGCCGCGGGTGTTTGGAAAGAAAATTTCGATTCTTCCGGTGTCGCGCGGCGGCTATGTGCTGGGCGAGTTTGACTTATATCAGGATTTTCCGGAGATTCCGTCCGGTATCAAGCGAGTGACGAGCGCGAAGATACCCGATTACTTTGAGTCGATCGACCTTCATGACATCCGTTCGGAAGCCAGCGCGATCAACGTTATGAGCATCACGGGGATTCTGGATGATTTTCTGGGCGAAGATCGCATGGTGCAGACGGTTTCGGGGCGGATGGGGTCTGGAAATTTTGAGTTTTATGTCAGCGACTATCAAAAATCAGAGCTGATTGAGAAAAAGCCGCTTATCCAGGTACAGAATTCGCAGGTCGAGATCGACGGCGGATTTGAAAATGAGAATGTATTTACGTTGATCGAGGGGAAAAACGTCGTCCACAGCAATTTTCTGATCCGGCAGCTCTATTATCCGACGAGACTCTGGGCGGGGAAGATACACAAGCCGATCCGTCCGGTGTTTATGGTGTATTCGAATAATATTTTCCGCCTGCTGGAATATGAATTTACGGATCTGCGCTATTACAATTCGCTGCGGCTGGTACAGGAGCGAAATTACAGCTTAGAGGAAATTGAGATCACGCTGGATGATTTATACGATGTCTGGGCACGGACAAAGGTCAAGCCGGAACCGGCGGTTACCTTTATCCAGGCGGACAGTTTTTACAAGGTTATTTCACTGGTGGAACGTCTGAACGAGAATTCAATGACGAGTGGGGAGATCGCGCAGCTTTTTGGATTTAAGGAGCGACAGTCGGACTATTATTTCAATGCGTGCCGCTATCTGGGGCTGGCGGAGAAGCAGACGGATGAGGACGGCGTGAAAGTGCATATCACGGCGAGCGGAAGACGGCTTTTGAAACTGCCGTATAGGGCGCGCCAGCTTGAATACGTCCGCCTGATTCTGGAACACCCGATTTTCCACGATCTATTCGAGGCTGCCCTTCAGATCGGAGATGTGCCAGACAAGGAGTATGTTGCAAAGAAAATGCGGGAATACCAGGTCTGCGGGGAAAATCTGATCGTGCGAAGGTCAAGTTCAGTGCGGGCATGGCTGTACTGGATTCTGACGCTGGTGAACGAAGGATAGGGAAATGGTGAGGAATTATTATATGTATCCGTTATCATGCTAAGGGGGTAATTTTGTCTCAGATGCGGCGGCGTCCGTGCATGTGATGCCTGACCGTTAGAAAAACAGACCATTTGGACAGAGAATAAAATATAGAAAGTTACAGGACAGCATATGGGCAGACAAGAGCAGACAAATCATCTTTTCAGCAATCGCGATCTGCGGATTCTTCTGGTTCCGCTGATCGTAGAGCAGATTTTAAACTCCCTGATGGGTACAGCGGACAGCATTATGGTCAGCAACGTGGGATCGGCGGCGATCTCGGCGGTTTCGTTGGTTGACTCCATCAATATTTTAGTGATACAGGCATTCTATGCGCTGGCGGCAGGCGGCACGATCGTCTGCTCCCAGTACATCGGACAGAAAGATAAGAAAAATGCGGAGGAATCCGCGAGACAGTTATCTTTTGTGGTGGCGTGCATCTCGTCGGCGGTCATGGCAGTCTGCCTTCTGACACGCGGACCGCTGCTGCGGCTGATTTTCGGCAGCGTCGAGGCGGATGTCATGGAGGCAGCGCAGACCTATTTCTTCTACACGGCGCTTTCGTTCCCATTTATCGCCCTCTATGATGCCGGTTCCTCGATCTACCGGGCGCAAGGAAATACAAGGCTTCCGATGACGATCGCGGTCGTCTCTAACGGGTTAAATATCGCCGGAAATGCGGTGCTTATCTGGGGCTTCCATCTTGGAGTTGCCGGTGCGGCGATTGCCACGCTCGGTTCCCGCGTTATCTCGGCAGTGGTGGTGTTCGCCTTTTTGCACAATCCCAGCCAGGAAATTGCGGTGCGTGACTATCTGCATATCCGTCCGGACGGACGCCGGATTATGCGGATTCTCTCATTGGGAATCCCAAACGGTATCGAAAATGCGATGTTCCAGTTTGGAAAGCTTGCGATTCAGTCAACCGTCTCGACCCTCGGGACGATCGCGATCGCAGCCCAGGCGATGACGAATATTCTGGAAAACTTAAACGGCATCGCGGCGATCGGTATCGGAATCGGCATGATGACGGTGGTCGGACAGTGTCTCGGCGCGGGGCGCAAGGATGAGGCGATCTATTATATCAAAAAATTGACGGCAGTGGCGGAGGTCGTCATCATCGCAAGCTGTGCGCTCGTATTTCTGGCGACGAAACCGGTCACGATTCTGGGCGGCATGGAGCCGGAGAGTGCGAAGATGTGTCTCTACATGGTCGGATGGATCACGGTGGTAAAGCCGATCGTCTGGACGCTCGCATTTATTCCGGCATATGGAATGCGGGCTGCCGGGGATGTGAGGTTTTCGATGATTCTCTCCTGCATCAGTATGTGGGCGTTCCGGGTGACGCTGTGCATTTATCTCTGCCGCGTCCACGGCTTCGGACCGATCGCGGTGTGGATCGGCATGTTTACAGACTGGACGATCCGGGGCATCGTATTCACATTCCGCTTTATGGGCCGGAGATGGCTCGCGCATAAAGTTGTATAAAAAACAGAGGGAGCAAAATGAAAATGGAGTTACAAATACTGGATTGGATTCAGCAGATGCGGACGCCGGTGGGCGATGTCTGGATGGTGTTTATTTCGCGGCTTGGAAATGCAGGAATGATTTGGATTCTGTTTACATGCCTGCTGCTTATGATTCCGCGGACGAGAAGATGGGGAGCTGCGCTGGCGGCAGCGCTCTGTCTGGATGCGATCATCTGTAATATCTTACTAAAGCCTATGGTTTGCCGGATCCGTCCGTGCGATGTGAACCAGACAGTTCAGCTGCTCATTGCCCGCCCGGCGGACTATTCCTTCCCGTCGGGACATACGGCGGCTTCGTTTGCTGCAGTCGCGGCTCTGTACTTTGCCGGGGCGAAAAAATGGTGGAAAATCACGCTGCCTCTGGCGATCCTGATGGCGTTTTCAAGAATGTATTTATATGTGCATTACCCGACCGATGTTTTGGGCGGCATGATTGTGGGATGCGCGGCGGGGTATTTTGGAAACCGGCTGGCAGCGGGAATTTGCCGTATTTAAATGCGAAGCCGCGGCAAATTCCGTTACTGGGCACGTGTGCGTGAACAGTAACAAGAGATGCCAGAACACTTGTAATTACCCCGTTTTTCTCTTGATATCCTTTATTTCCGATGGTATAATCTATAATCGAAATAATTTCTTTTATGATAGAAAAGGGATGATTATGATGGGGTTAGACCAGAATCAGTAATTTTATTCATTGTTAAAAGGTACGGTGTGATCTATCGACTCCAAAGCTTAGGATGATAGGAACTGCGTTTTTTGATGATGAGGTACCTGGAAAGAGACCAGGGGTAATGTGCTCTCGGAATCTTTCTGTGCTTGATTTTGTGAGATGATTTTTTTGTCAGTTGTGCCCAAATTTCTGAGGCGTTGGCGTTGCGTCCGCCTCTGAAATTCGGGTGCGGCTGGCGGAAAATCAGCCACAAAAGCAGGTGCAGAAAAGACTCCAAGAGTACATTATAGAGTGATGGAGGAGAAAGACATGTTAAATTACAAGAAATATAAGAGAGTTCCGGTGGTAGATTACCCGGAGCGTGAGTGGCCGAATAAAGAGATTGAGAAAGCGCCGATCTGGTGCAGTGTTGACCTACGCGACGGCAACCAGGCACTGGTTGAGCCGATGGTCGTAGAGGAGAAGATCGAGATGTTCAATCTCCTGGTAAAACTTGGATTTAAAGAGATCGAGATTGGCTTCCCGGCAGCTTCCCAGATCGAGTACGATTTCCTGCGCCAGTTAGTAGAACGCAAGCTTATCCCGGACGACGTAGTTGTACAGGTTCTGACCCAGTGCCGCGAGCACCTGATCAAGAGAACCTTCGATGCCATCCAGGGTATTCCGAAGGCGATCGTACATATTTACAATTCGACTTCTACTTTACAGCGTGAGGTTGTATTCCATGCAGACCGCGAGGAAGTAAAGCAGATCGCGATCGATGGTACCCGCATGGTAAAGAAATATATGAAAGATTACGACGGAAAAGTAATCCTTGAGTACTCTCCGGAGAGCTTTACCGGAACTGAGCTTGATTTTGCACTGGATATCTGCACCGCTGTACAGGAAGAGTGGGGCGCAACCCCGGACAATAAGATCATCATCAACCTTCCGGCAACGGTTGAGATGACGACTCCGAACGTATACGCAGACCAGATCGAGTGGATGAACAGGCATTTTAAGAACCGTGACAGCATTATTTTAAGTATCCATCCGCACAATGACCGTGGTACCGGCATTGCAGCGACCGAGCTGGCTCTCTTGGCAGGTGCAGACCGTGTCGAGGGCACACTGCTTGGAAACGGCGAGCGTACTGGTAATATCGACATATTAAATATCGCTTACAATATGTTCTCGCAGGGTATCAACCCGGAGTTGAATCTGGAAAATGTAAAGGAGATCACCGAGGTTTGCGAGCGCTGCACAAAGATGACCGTTGATCCGAGACATCCGTATGCAGGCAAGCTGGTATTTACCGCATTTTCCGGTTCCCATCAGGATGCGATCAGCAAGGGTATGCAGGCGCTTCAGAAGAGAACCGATGGCATCTGGGAAGTTCCGTACCTGCCGATCGATCCGAGCGATATCGGACGCGAGTACGAGCCGGTTGTCCGCATCAACAGCCAGTCCGGCAAGGGCGGCGTAGCCTTCGTTATGGATTCCTTCTACGGATTCCGTCTTCCGAAGGGAATGCACAAAGAGTTTGCTGACATTATCCAGAAGATTGCAGAGAAGCAGGGCGAGGTAGCTCCGGAGCAGATCATGGACGAGTTCCGTGCAAACTACCTGGACAGAAAAGAGCCGATGCACTTCAAAAAATGCCAGATCACAGACAAGGAGTACGAGGGCGGCGCATTCGCAACCGTTGCAACTCTTACCTTTACCGCTCATGACACCGAGCGCACCGTTGAGGGCGTAGGTAACGGACCGATCGATGCGGTACAGAGAGCGATCGAGGAGGCACTTGGCATCGAGATCCGTGTTCTGGACTACAACGAGCATGCACTTCGTTCCGGTTCCGGCGCACAGGCAGCGTCCTACATCCATCTGATGGATGTAAAGAGCGGCCGGGCAACCTACGGTGTCGGCATCAGCTCTAACATTACGAGAGCATCTATCCGCGGTATCTTCAGTGCGGTAAACAGATTGTTCTACTAAAAAATAAAATGAATCAATTCAGAGTGACTGCTTGTGTGTGGACAGTCGCTGGTTTGGGCGGTATGCAGAAATGTGTGCCGCTCTTTTTCTGCCTGCCCGTGAACAGTAACAATTGAGTTACTGTTCACAGGTAGGCACTTTTGGAACCGAAAGTGCCGTAAGAAAACGTGGTGGCAGCACGAATTTGCCGTATTTAAATGCGAAGCCACGGCAAATTCCGTTACTGGGCACGTATGCGTGAACAGTAACACAATTGAAACACGTTTTAGCGTACACTCCGCATTCCAATATTGACAAGAACAAAATCCCGGTGTTACGATATAGAAAACTGAAAAACTGCATGAAATGACGATATTCGACTGAAAATTTCATGCTTATGAAAAAGAGAAAGGAAGTCCGTGAAAATGATTCTAAGGGCGAAGTATTTAATTACCGGAGATGGCAGAACCTGTTTGCAGGATCAGGCGGTGTATCTGGATAAAGAGGGAAAAATCGGCTGGATAGGAGACGCTGCGGAAGCGGCGGGGCGCTACCCGGAAGAGATGGTAAAGGATTACGGCGAGGCGACGATCCTGCCGGGACTGTTTGATATGCATGTGCATTTCGGCTACTACTACAGCCAGCCGGATCTGGATAATTATGACGATTATATGGTGGCATACTATGCGCTGGAGCAGGCGAAACAGTCGCTGCGGCTCGGTATCACGACGGTGCGCGATCTGTCCTGCCCGCCCAATCTGATGAAGCAGCTGCGCCTGGCAGGTCAGAAGGGATATGTGACGGTCCCGCGGATCATCCATGCGGACGCAGGTATCTGCATGACCGGAGGACACGGACATCAGGATGGGGTCGAGGAGGCGGACAGCCCGTGGGGCGTGCGCGCCGCTATCCGAAGACAGCTGCGCGCGGGAGCTGACTGGGTCAAGATCCTGACGAGCAACCGCGGCGATATTCCGGAATTTACCCAGGAAGAACTGGATGCAGCGGTCGATGAGGCGCACCGCCAGGGGGTGAAGATCGCGGTTCATTCGGGTACGCAGCCGTCGATTCAGATGTGTATTGACGCGGGATTTGACACGATCGAGCACGGAACCTTTTTAACAGAGGCGCAGGCGCGCCAGATGGTAGAAAAAGGAATCGCGTGGACGCCGACGATCACGGCGTACACATATTTGTATGAGCAGACAAAGCAGATGATCGAGGCGGGTGTGGACATGGACAACCCGATCGCCGCCAGAGCCGTTCACGATCAGGCATTTTTCCAACCGGCGTTTGAGGCATACCGGGATAATTTTAAAAAGCTCTATGACACAGGGGTCACGGTGCTGGCAGGCAGCGATATGGTACTTTACAAGGCACCGCCGCTTCCGATTCATCAGGAACTCGGCTATATGGTAGACTATGGAATCACGCCGGTGGAGGCAGTGAGAACCGCAACATACAATGCGGCGAGCGTGCTTGGAATCGAGAAGGAGACGGGTAGCCTGAAAGAGGGCCTGGCGGGGGATCTGCTGGTTGTAAAGGGAGATGTCTCAAAGAATATTCGTGCGCTGGATGATGTGCTGGAAGTGTATCTGGCAGGAAAAATGGTGTATACGGTGTAAAAGATATGAAAAAGCTGTCTTTTTCAGAAGTGCAGGAGTTTTTGTTTCCTGAGATGGGAAAACCAAAAAGAAAATAAAAACATCTTGAAATTCTAAAAGAGACAGCTTTTATTATGTATCTATACCGCGCAGACTGTTTAAAATACGACTTCATTCCCATGAACAAACGGATTCGGCGTGTGTACGGTCAGAATCTTAACGACACGGTTTGTGTTGTTGACCCAGTCATGCGGGGTCTGGGAGTGGATCTGGATGCTGTCGCCCGGATTCAGGCAGTATTCGCTGCCGTCCAGATATACGGTCAGGATACCCTCCAGAACGTAGATAAATTCTTCACCGTCGTGCTGATTCATCTCAAGCTGGTTTTCAGAGCTTGTGGTGGCAGACGGCATCAGGTGGAAGATACGCGGAAGACAGGCAAATCCCTGTGCATTTCCATTGACCAGGTACTGTACGATCTGGGGGTTGATCTGGGAACAGTGCATGGCAAAACTCCGGCTGACCGGGGATTTCTCCTGATCGGCGGAGGAGTCAAAGAACGAAGACAGACTGACTCCGAGAATCGTAGCAAGCTTTGCCAGAGAGTCGATTGCAATCGAAGAGAGACCGCGCTCCAACTGGGAAAGAAAGCCGATGGACAGACCGGACTCTTCGCTGAGCTGTTTCAGTGTGTATTTTTTTGCGGTACGGAAGGCTTTTACCTTGGCACCGATGGTAACATTATGATCCATAGATATATCCCCCTTGCGGCATCATTCTTTAATATAATATATTCACTATACAGGATTTTTGTTGGAACGTCAACCAAAGGGGTAGTTTTGACGGGTAAATTTAATTCGAAATGGAACGATTTTTTGGGAAAAGACCAAAATGGGCGGCGGATTTGGAGAAGTGAATCAGTGAGCGGATAGATGGGGGAGAAAATGGGATAGAGAAAACAGGTGGACAGAAAATAAAAACAGGGGGAGAAACAGAATGAAGGAAATAGTACGTGCTTCGATCGAGGATTGTTCCCAGATCGAGCGCTTCCGTTTGGTGACCCGTCTGGGGAATGCGATCCTTTCCAATGGCGGGGAGGTATTCCGGGCGGAGCAGGCGATGGAGTATGCGGCGCGGGCGCTGCGTCTTGAAGCATTTAATGCGTATGTGATTGCGAATGGAATTTTTTCAAATGTGGTGATTGACGGGCGGTTTTATTCCAGCCGTATCTGTCATGTGCCGCTGGCACCTACGATTCTATGCCGGGTGGATGCCTTAAATGATCTGTCGAGAAAGATTGCGGCGGGTAAATGCGGTCCTTATGAGATGCGGATGCGCCTTGAGCAGATTGAACACATGAAAGTGCTCGAAAATCGGGGAAAGGTTCTGGCGGCAGGAATTGGAAGCGCTGGATTTTGTTACCTGTTCCAGGGCAGCCTGCGCGATACGGCGGCGGCATTTGTGACGGGCGTGCTGCTGTATCTGTTCCTTTTATACGCAGCTCCGCGCTTTTCTTCGTCCCGGATGATGCAGACGATCATGACGAGCAGCGTGCTTGCATTGTGTTGTTGTTTGCTGTGCTGGATCGGGCTGGGAGAAAGCCTGGATCATGTCATGATCGGAGCTGTGTTCACGCTGGCGCCGGGTGTGCCGCTGACCAATTCGATCCGGAATTTTTTGGAAAATGATTATTTATCCGGTCTGATCCGTTTTGTAGACGCCTTTTTGACGGCGGGCTGTATCGCGATCGGAGTTGGTGTGGCACTGCGGTTCTGGATGTTTGCGATGGGAGGTATGCTCTGATGGAAATGGCAGGGGAAATTCTGGGGCAGCTTCTGGCGGCCTGTGTCGGAACTGCCGCCTTTTCGGCGCTGTTTGGAGTTCCGAAGAAGTATTGGCTGGATTGTGGTATCTGCGGGGCAGTCGGCTGGGGCGTGTATCTGGCGGTCATGGCAGCTTATCAGACGCCGATCATCGGGACCTTCACGGCGAGCGCGGTCTTGACGATGCTGTCGCGCTGTCTGGCGATACAGCGGAAAGCGCCGACGATCCTCTTTCTGGTATGCGGCATCTTCCCGCTTGTGCCCGGAGCGGCGATCTATTATACCGCCTACAACTTTTTTATGGGGCAGGAAGCGCTGGCGCTCCAGTATGGCATGGATACAATCAAGATGGCGGTCGCAATCGGGCTGGGGATCGGAGCGGCATATTCGCTTCCGGGACACCTGTTTGGATGGAAGCGGGAGATAGAGGTGTGGGAACCTGAGAAAGAGGGTAAAAAGTAGCCGCGGTTTACTTTTCTTTTAAAATATAGTAGAATACCCTCATACTATTAAGGAAAATATGATCAGCTGCGGCAGGCGTGGGGTGTTCTGCGGGCTTGATGGAGGGGACAGACATCGATATGGACAGTAAATTTTATGAGCCAGAAGTTCTGAAACAGCTGCAGGGAGAGATTCTGTCGATTCTGGATGATTTTATCCGGATCTGTGAAGACTATCATCTGGAATATTTCGGGATAGCCGGAACGGGAATCGGCGCGCTGCGGCACAAGGGATTTATTCCCTGGGACGACGATATCGATATTGCGATGCCGCGGCGGGATTTTGAGCGCCTGCTCCGGATCGTGGAAAAGAAGATGAGCGACCGGTATCTGGTTCTCAATGCAGAGCGATATCCCAATTATCCGCTGATGACAACCCGTCTGGTGAAGAAGGGGACGGTGTTTGTTGAGGAGGTTATGAAGGATGTGGACTGTCCGTTCGGCATCTTTCTGGATCTTTATGTGCTTGACAATGTGGCGGACAACCCGGTTCTATACCAGATTCAGTCGTGGACGGTCTGGTTCTGGAGTAAGCTGATGATTCTGCGGGCGATTCCGCGTCCGACGCTGCAGCAGCGGGGCATCAAGGCGAAGCTTATCTGGGCGGTCTGCGGGATGGTCTACAAGGCGATAAAGCTGCTCCATATCTCGCCTCAGTGGCTGCGGATGCGCTGTGAGCGGGTCTGCCGTAAATACAATAAATACCGGACACGCCGGATGGCATTTCTGCCGGACACAAGCCCATACTGGAATGTCGTGGATCGGGCGCGCTGTTATCCGCTCCGGAAGCTGGAATTTGAGGGCAGACGCATGAATTTCCCAGGAAATATCGAGGAAATGCTGACAAAAATGTATGGCGATTTCATGCAGCTTCCGCCGGTTGAAAAACGCAAAACACACACGCCGAGCCGGCTGGAATTTTCAAAGGAAGAGATACTGTAGTGGTAAAATATTTAGCGAACGCCCTGATCGGTGGAGACGGGCAGATTGAAAAACGAAATATGAGCTGGAATATGATAGGGAGCTTTCTCTATGCACTGGCGTCCATGGTGCTGACGATCGCGGTCATCCAGATTGTCGGCGAGGATGAGGGCGGTATCTTCTCCTTTGCGTATTCTACATTTGGTCAGCATATGTTTATGGTGGCCTATTTTGGCATCCGCCCGTTCCAGATCACGGATACGAGGCGGCGGTTTACGTTTGGCGAATATCTGCGGCTGCGCCTGATGACCTGCGGCGCGGCGCTGGTAGCCGGGCTTTTTTATGTGACGGTGATCAACCGGGACTATGCCTTTGTCAAGGCGGCGACGGTGTTTTTAATGGTCGCGTACAAGGTGATCGACGGTTTCGCGGACGCTTACGAGGCAGAATTTCAGCGTGATGGACGCCTGTATCTGACGGGCAAATCAAACGCATTCAGGACGGTTTTATCGGTCGGTGTCTTTTTAGGCAGTTTGAATGCGACCCACAACCTGGTTGGCTCCTGCCTGGCGGCGGTACTGGCGCAGCTGGCGGGCGTGTGCCTGTTTGATTTTTCGGTAATCGGTCATCTGCCGCAGGTGGACTGGGAGGTCCGCTCCGGGCGTGTCGGGCTGTTGTTTAAAGAAAATGTAGTCCTGTTTTTATCGGTTATTCTGGATTTTTATATTTTTTCTGCCGCGAAATATGCGATCGAGGGCAATATGGCGGACAAGTATCAGGCGGTATTCGGTGCGATCTTTATGCCGACCAGCGTCATCAATCTGGTGGCAGGCTTCGTCATCCGCCCGTATATCACGAAACTCTCGGATCAGTGGGAGCGGAATGCGCTCCCGGAATTTGCCGGGACGGTAGGCCGGCTGGCGGCAATCATCGCGGCGCTTACGGCGCTGGCAGTCGGGGGTGCCTGGATTCTCGGAATCCCGGTTCTCTCAATGTTATATCCGAAGATTGCGTATATGCTGCGGGAATGCCGCCTGGCGCTGGCGTTTATCATTCTGGGCGGCGCGTTCAATGCGTATGTGAATCTGTTTTATTATGCACTCATCATTATGCAGGAGCAGAAACGAATTTTTCTGGGTTATGTCGGTGTGACGGCAGCGGCGCTCCTTATTTCTTCGCCCTGTGTACGGGCGGCGGGACTGCTGGGAGGATCGCTTTCGTATCTGCTTTTGATGGCGGCACTGACTGCCTGCTTTGGACTGACGTCGCTTGTGATGTACCGGAGACGGGTACGCGGGATATAGAACTTGTTTAGAATGTACTCTCGGAGTCTTTCTGCACTTGCTTTTGTGGCTGATTTTCCGCCAGCCGCACCCGAATTTCATCAACGTACGCACCGCGTACGCCTCAGAAATTTGGGCACAACTGACAAAAAATCATCTCACAAAATCGAGCACAGAAAGATTTCGAGAGTACATTAGATAGATTTGGAGGAAATGTATGATTAATTTTGCGGTAGGACCGGTTCAGATGGACGAGGAAATCCGGGCGATCGGGGCGGAAGAAGTACCATATTTCCGCACACCGGAATTTTCTGCAATTATGAAGGAAAATGAGCGCCTGATGAAGCAGTTCACGGGGGCGCCTGAGGATGCGCGGGCGGTTTTCCTGACAGGTTCGGGCACGGCGGCGATGGAAGCGGCAGTCATGAACCTTTTTACAGAGCGCGACCGCGTGCTGGTCGTAAACGGCGGCAGTTTTGGCGCGCGGTTTGCGAAAATTTGTGAGATCCATGAAGTTCCTCATGAGGAGATCCAGCTGGAGAGCGGACGGGCGCTTCGGGCAGAAGACCTGGCACCGTATGAGGGAAAAGGATTTACCGGATTTTTAGTCAATGTCCATGAGACTTCCACGGGCGTTCTCTATGATATGGAGCTGATTTCGGACTTTTGCAGACGAAACCAGCTGATTCTGGCGGTTGACGCGGTCAGCTCGTTTCTTGCCGATCCATTTTGGATGGGAAAATGGGGCGTTGATCTGGTGCTGACCGGTTCTCAGAAAGCGCTGGCACTTCCGCCGGGACTCTCGATTCTGGTGCTGGGGGCGCGTGCGATCGCGAGAGTGCAGGAGACGGCGGTCCGCTCGATGTATTTTGATCTGCGCGACTATCTGAAAAATGGCGAGCGGGGGCAGACACCGTTTACACCAGCGGTAGGAGTGCTTTTACAGCTTCATAAACGGCTGACAATGATCGAGGAAAAAGGGCTTGCGACAGAACAGGCGCGGATCCGCTGTCAGGCGGAAGATTTCCGAAGCAAAATTAAAGATCTGCCGTTTGAGATTGTTTCCAATTCTCTCTCGGCTGCATTGACACCGCTTCACCCGACGGGTGTGGATAAAGATGGAAAACCGGTCTCGGCGCATCGGATTTTTGAGATTTTGAAGGATGAATACGGCATCTGGATCTGCCCGAACGGCGGCGCGCTTGCCGACACGGTGTTCCGCGTCGGTCATATCGGCGCATTGACGTCAGAAGACAATGACAGCCTGATTGCGGCGTGGAAAGATATGCAAAGGAGGGGGCTTCTGTGAAAGTATTGATTCTGGCAGCGGGACGGGGAACCCGGATCTCGCGTTATCTGTCGGGAAAACCAAAATGTACGGTGGATGTCGGCGGCGGACAGTGCCTGATCGAGTACACGATCGACCTGCTTCATTCCCGGGGTATCCAGGACATCGGTATCGTGCTGGGCTATGAGGCGCAGGTGATCCGCGAGGTTTTGGCAGATAAGGGAGTATCCTTTTTTTACAACCCGTTTTACGATGTGACAAACAGCATTGCGTCTGCATGGTTTGCGAAGGAGTTCTTGATGGGGGACGATCTGCTGATCATGAACGGTGACGTATACCTGGAGGAAAAATTGCTTGACCGGATCCTCGCGCAGGGCAGGAGCCCGGTGATGTTTGCGGACGAGAGCCGACGGGAGACAGCGGATTATAAGTTCTTCTATGAAGATGGAATTTTGAAAAAATATGGAAAAGAGCTGACCGGGGATGATGTGACGGGCGAGTACATCGGAATCGGACGGTTTTCAGCGGCATTTATGCCGGAATTTATCTGCCGGATGGAGGAGATGATCGACCGCCAGGAGCACGGCGTCTGGTGGGAAAATGTTGTTTACAGCATGACCGGGCAGCAGCCGGTCTATGTCGAGGACGTCAGCGGGCATTTCTGGGCGGAGGTTGATTATATTGAGGATTATGAGCGCATCCTGGAACATAGAGGTGTGGAGAAGATAGTGCGCTAGAGCGCTTGATTTGAAAGACAAAACACGGTTCACGGGTAGGCGCTTTTGGAACCGAAAGTGCCGTAAGAAAACGTGGTGGCAGCAGAAATTTACCGAATTTAAACGGGAAAAATAAGGGAGAAGTACAGATGCAGTTTAACAGGCATTTTATCAATCGAATAGAGAAAAAAGATGTGCTGCGGCTGCTTCTGGCGCTTGTGGCAGTCTTTGTGATCGGTGTTCTGGGCGAGTTTGTCTGCAATTTCCCGGCGCTCCGGGCAAATGGATGGACGCGGCAGGCGACGCGGACGATCGCTCTGGACGAGGTGCAGGTGAGCGGATTTGAGCGGTTAGAGACAGAAAAAACAGAGGTGCTGCAGCTTTCGGATGCAAGCGGTTATCTTCACATTCCACTGGACGGCAGCTATGTCAGCCAGTTTCTCTACCACTATGATTACGATGGTCTGTTAAATGCCACCGTCCGCCTCGGTTACCGCAACATCTACGGCGAGCAGCGGGAGCACGACGCAAAGATGGTCATGGACCGCAACTGCCGGGTGCTGAAATTTTCTTCGGTTCCGGTGAATGGGAAGCTGGACTACGTGGATCTTCTGATTACGCGGGAGGATCTAGACGAAGAAGGGATTTCCTACATGAATTTTGGCGGGATGCCGCTTGCACTGACCGGGTTTGCGACGGTGGCGCGGGCAGGTATCAACTGGTACCGGCTGGGACTTTTCTGGTGTGCGGCGGCGGTTTTGATCGCACTTCTCTGTTTCCGGGATTTCGTGGCAAAGCGCATCGAGGTTGGATTTCTGCTGATCTCCCTGACGTTTGGAACAATATTTTCACTGTCGCTCCCGGCAAATAAGGTGAGCTGGGATGAGGAAGTGCATTTCGCGCAGGCATTCTGGATGGCAAATTACCGGACGCCGGTGCAGGCGGAACCGGCGCTTTTACAGGAGTTTACGACGGGCGTAGATACCTGGCCGTACAATCAGCCGGAGAGTCGGGACGAGCAGGCGGCGCTCACTTCGTATCTGAATCAGAATGCGGGTTACCGGCACGGTGAACATCTCTGGAGTACGGATCTCAACAAAACGACGATGACCGGATATGTGGGTTCGGCGCTGGCGCTGAAAGCGGGAGGGCTGCTTCATATCCCATTTGGAATTCTGTATAAGCTGGGGAGGCTGGGAAATCTCTATGTCTATGCGGCAGTTTTGTATTTTGCCATCAAAAAGACACCGGTCGGCAAGGCGATCCTGGCATTTCTGGCGCTGATGCCCGAGCCGATGATGCTGGCGGGGGCATATTCCTATGACCCGACCGTCACGGCATTTTTGTGGCTGTCTTTCGCGGGCATTCTGGAAGCGGCGCTTGGCGGGCGGAAAATGGACTGGAAAGCGTATGCGCTTATCGTGCTTACCTTTGTCTGGGGCTGCCGCGTCAAGGCGGTATATGCGCCGCTAATTCTTCTGGGACTGATGATTCCGGCAGAAAAGTTCCGTTCTAAACGGGAAATGTACCTGATGAAGGGTGGATTTATCGTGATCTGCGGTCTGATGATGTTATCCTTCATCCTGCCGGTTCTGATCGCGCCGCGCGATATCGGGGATACGAGAGGTGACAGCACCAGCGAGAAAGGGCAGATGGCGTACATTCTGGGACAGCCGCTTGCCTACGCGTGGGTGCTGATCTGCAACCTGTTCCGGACGCTTCCGTCCTATGTGCTGGGCGAAAATTCCCTGGGACTTCTGGGACACACGGGAACGATGTCATTTCCGTGGGCGCTGTACGCCGGTTCGGCGGCCGTTATCCTCACAGCCGGGCAGCCATCTTGTGGAAAACGTCTGTCAAAAAAACAGAAGCTGTGGATATTTATACTCTGCGCGGGAACGGCAGTGCTGGTCTGGACTTCGATGTACATTGCATTCACCAGACCGGGTAATACCTATATCGACGGCGTACAGGGGCGCTATTACCTGCCATTTCTGCCGCTTGTCTGGTTGGTTTTAAACCCGGATCGGGTAATGATGCGGATGGAGAATAAAAACTATCATGCGCTGGTGTTAGGGGCGGCGGCGCTGATTCTGGCGGCAACGGTTTATCTGGATATCTGGATGAAGTTCTGCCGGTAAGCATAAGCAAGCTAGAAGAAGGCAAAGGTTACTGTATACGGGTAGGCACTTTTGGAACCGAAAGTGCCGTAAGAAAACGTGGTGGTAGCAGGAATTTGCCGTATTTAAATGCGAAGCCACGGCAAATTCCGTTACTGGGCACGTATGCGTGAACAGTAACAGGCAAAGATGTTTGAAACGTTAAAATCGATCATAAGTCTGGTAAAAATAAATTCAAGCAGGTACCGCTCTTGAAAAACGAGAAGGCAGAAGTGCGGCATGAAAGAGCGAGAGAGAAAGGGAACGAGATGCAGCAGGAAATCATTCATACATTTGCGGTCTGTGCATACAAGGATTCGCCGTATCTGGAAGAATGTCTGCGTTCGGTGACGAGACAGACGGTCAAATCGGAGGTGATCTGCTGTACCTCGACGCCGAGCAGCTATATCCGGGAGCTGGCAGCGCGGTATCAGGTGCCGCTCTATGTGCGGGACGGGGCGAGCAATATCCGTGAGGACTGGATGTTTGCCTATGGAAAGGCGCAGGGGCGTTTCGTCACGATCGCCCATCAGGACGACCGATACCGCAGCGATTATGCCGAAAAGCTTTTAAAGGCATGGAAGAAATATCCGGATCTGTTGCTGTTTGCGAGCGATTATCTCACGATCCGCATGACGGAGAAAGAGGGAAAAATGAAAGCCATTCCGGAGCCATTTAACATGGTCTGGCTGGTAAAAAAGATACTGCGCCTGCCGCTGCGGCTTCGTTTCCTGGCAAACCGCACATGGATCAAGCGGAGCAGTGTCTGGTTTGGCAATTCAATCTGCTGTCCGTCCTGCACGTACAATAAAGAACAGATTGGGGACGATATGTTCCATTCGGAGTATGATTTTGCGCTGGACTGGGACAACCTTTACGAGCTGGCGGGCAAAAAGGGACGTTTTATCTGTTCGGAAAAACCGTTGATTGCCTACCGCGTTCATGCGGCGGCGACGACGAAAGCCTGCATCGAGGACAACCGGCGCCCGGCGGATGAGATGGCGATGTTCCGGAAAATGTGGCCGGACTGGATGGTAAAGATTCTGATGCATTTTTACAGAAAAGCCTATAAGGAGTACGAAAAATGAGAAAAGCCGATGTGATTATACCTACGTTCAAACCGGGGGATAAGCTGGAAAAACTTCTGCGGCGGCTGTTGGAACAGAGTGTGCCGGTGGGCCGTGTGATCATCATGAATACGGAAGAAAAGTACTGGGATGCTGAGCGGTTTGAGTCCTTATTTGAGGGGGAAGATACAAAGCTGACCGTGTGCCATATCCGCCAGTCGGAATTTGACCATGGAAGGACGCGCCATGAGGGAATTTTGAAATCAGATGCGGATGTCTGCATCTGCATGACGCACGACTGCGTGCCGTATGACCGGAATCTGGTGAAAGAGCTTCTGGAGGCGCTGGATGCTTCGGAACGTGTGGCGGCAGCATATGCGAGACAGCTTCCGGCGGCGGACTGCGGTGTGATTGAACGGTATACGAGGGACTTTAATTATCCGGCGGTGAGCCGTCTGAAAGGGAAAGAGGACGAGGACGAGCTGGGAATCAAGACGTATTTCTGTTCCAATGTCTGCGCGGCATACCGGCGGGATATTTACCTGAAGCTTGGCGGATTTACGAAGAAAACCATTTTCAACGAGGATATGATTTTTGCCGGACACGCGGTGGAAGCCGGGTATCAGATTGCCTACGCGGCGGACGCGCAGGTCATCCATTCCCACAATTATACGGCGATGCAGCAGCTGCACCGGAATTTCGACCTTGGCGTATCGCAGGCGGATCACCCCGAGGTGTTTGGGCGCCTTCATTCGGAGGGCGAGGGAATCCGTCTGGTGAAGAAAACAGCGAAATGGCTGGTGGAAAATGGTCATGTGCTTCTTCTGCCGCAGCTTGTGATGGCGAGCGGAAGTAAATATGCCGGGTACTGGCTGGGAAAGCATTATAAAAAGCTGCCGGAGGGGCTGATTCGAAGCCTGACGATGAATCCGGCATACTGGGAAGGAGAAGTGGGCGATGGAAGATAAGGCGTTATTGTCCACAGAAGAAGCTTCTGGGGCGGAAAAAGCCGAACTTTTGATAGTCATACCGGCGTACAACGAAGCCGAAAATATAGAGCGGGTTGTGAACCATCTGACTGCCAATTTTCCGCAGTATGATTATGTGGTCGTCAATGACGGATCGCGCGATGAGACGGCGGCGATCTGCCAGAGAAATGGATATAATCTGTTGAACCTTCCGGTCAATCTGGGACTGGCGGGGGCATTTCAGGCGGGACTTAAATATGCCGACAAGTACGGATATCAATATGCGGTCCAGCTCGATGGAGACGGACAGCACCGTCCGGAGTATCTGGAATCCATGATCAAGAAAATGGAAGAAGGTTACGATATCGTCATCGGTTCCCGGTTTGTCGGGGAGAAAAAGCCATTTACGATGCGGATGCTTGGAAGTAATCTGATCGAGATGGCGATCCGCTTCACAACGGGTGTCAATATCAAGGATCCGACCTCGGGAATGCGGATGTTCAGCAAGCGCATGATCCGCGAATTTGCATCGGGGCTTAACTACGGTCCGGAGCCGGACACCGTTTCCTACCTGATCCGCCAGGGCGCGCGGGTGGCGGAGGTGCCGGTCATCATGGATGAACGGATTCTGGGAGTCAGTTACCTGACACCGGTCAATGCGATGCGGTATATGCTTAAAATGCTGATTTCGATTCTGTTAATCCAGAATTTCAGAAAGAGGAGGTAGCGCCATGACGCCAACACTCAGAGTTGTCCTGATCGTCGTGTCGATCCTGACAACCTTTATGATTATGCGGAAGATCCGGCAGTCAAAACTCCAGATCGAGGATTCGATTTTCTGGCTGGGATTCTCGTCCATTCTCATTGTGTTCAGTATCTTTCCGGGGCTGCCGGATCTTTTGGCGGAGCTGGCGGGAACGTACACGACTGCCAATTTTATCTATCTGGCGGTTATTTTCCTCCTGATTGTGAAAATGTTCCATATGTCGATCAAACAGTCGCAGCTGGAGACGAAGGTCAAGGATCTGGCGCAGAAGATTGCGCTGGATGAAAATGAGCGGGGGAAAGAGGCACAAACATCTGTAAAAAAGGTTGTCAGCCAGAAAAACGAATGATATAGTTAAAGATGGCACAGCCGAAAAGGATGATGCCAGTTACGTATTGAAAAATGAATTGAAATACCTGCATAAGAAGGAGATAGAAAAATGGGAAAGATTAAAGTAACACCATGTGACATCAAGGGACTTTATGTAATCGAACCGACTGTTTTCAAGGACGAGCGCGGTTATTTTATGGAGACATACAATCAGAACGATTTCCATGAGGCGGGACTCGACATGGTATTTGTACAGGACAACCAGTCTATGTCTGTCAAGGGCGTTCTGCGCGGACTTCATTACCAGAAACAGTATCCGCAGGGCAAGCTGGTGCGTGCAGTGCGCGGTACCGTATTTGATGTGGCGGTAGACCTTCGTACTGGTTCTGAGACCTACGGAAAATGGTTTGGCGTGGTTCTTTCCGCGGAGAACAAGAAGCAGTTCTACATTCCGGAAGGATTTGCACACGGCTTCCTGGTACTGTCCGATGAGGCAGAATTTGCATACAAATGTACCGATTTTTATCATCCTGGCGATGAGGGCGGTATGGCATGGAACGATCCGGAGATTGGCGTTGAGTGGCCGATCGAGGAAGGCATGGAGTTGATTATTTCGGAGAAAGACCAGAAATGGGGCGGCTTCCGGGATGCATTCAAATTTTAAGAATGGAGTTAGGATAGAATGCGGGAACTGATTTCCCTGTTTCGGGAACTGATAGGAAAAAGAAAATTGGTCACCGAGCTTGCCAAGGCGGATTTCCGCAAGCGCTTTGTCGGCTCGTACTTTGGAATTGTCTGGATGTTTATCCAGCCGATGGTTACGATCGCGATCTATGCGTTCATCTTCGGTGAACATGGCATGAAAAATGCGCCGCCGGTTCCGGGGGCGACCTATGTCATCTGGCTGACGCCGGGTATCATCCCGTGGTTTTATTTCAGCGAGATTTTAAATACGGGCACAAACTGCCTGCAGGAGTACCATTATCTGGTTAAAAAGGTAGTATTCCAGGTGGAGATGCTTCCGGTTATCAAGCTTATCTCCTGTTTCCTGGTACATGCCTGCTTCCTGATCATTATGGCGGGGCTGTACCTGATTGACGGGCGTATGCCGTCTGCAACCTGGATTCAGGTGTTATACTATTCCTTTGCGGCGTCGATGCTTGGACTGGCGCTTACCTATTTTACCAGCGCCGTGCAGGTGTTCTTTAAAGATATGGCGCAGATCGTCGGCATCTGCCTCCAGTTCGGCATGTGGCTGACCCCGATCATGTACGACGAGGCAATCTTCACCAGCCGCGCATCCTGGCTGGAGTGGGTATTCAAGCTTAATCCATTCTACTACATCGCCGCAGGCTACCGCGACAGCATGCTTACGGGAAGCTGGTTCTTCGAGCGGCCGACGATGACGATTTATTTCTGGGTGGTAACATTTATTTTGATGATAATAGGACTGAAGGTATTCAAAAAACTTCGTCCCCATTTCTCAGACGTACTGTAGATGGGAAGGGAGCTGCTGTAGATGGTGTTGACAGCTATTGGATTATCGAGATGCGAACAACGATAATCTGAGAAGCTGCCAGTGCCGCCTCCGGCAGCTCCCTTCTGCGACAACTTATCAATAGGAGTTTACATAAAATGGTTTTCAGTTCAATCATCTTCCTATGGGTTCTTCTCCCCTGCATCCTGCTCCTCTACTACGTGAGCCCCAAACCGTTCAAAAACGGCATCCTGACCGTATTCAGCCTCTTTTTCTATGCCTGGGGCGAACCGCGGTATGTGGTGCTCATGATTTTTTCGGTTCTGCTCAACTACGGTTTCGGGCGTCTGGTGGAGAAATTCGGGAAAAAGAGATGGCTTTTGGCGCTCTGCGTGACGCTCAATCTTCTGATCCTCGGCTATTTTAAATATTACAATTTCCTCGCCGAGGTGCTGAATCCGCTGCTTCGCGGGTTTGATATAGCGCTTCCGGCGATTCAGGTGACGCTGCCGATCGGAATTTCCTTCTATACCTTCCAGGCGCTTTCCTACGTGGTGGATGTGTACCGGGGCGAAAATCAGGCGCAGAAAAATCCGCTCAACATGATGCTTTATATTTCCTTCTTCCCGCAGCTCATAGCGGGACCCATCGTGAAATACCATGACATCGAGGAGCAGATCGAAAACCGGACCGTCACGCTGGAGGGCTTTTCTTACGGCGTGAAACGCTTTATTTTCGGTCTGGGAAAGAAGGTCATCCTGGCAAATACCTTTGCCGAGGTGGTGGACGCGGTCTACGCGTATCAGGCGGCGGATGTGAGCCAGGCGATGCTCTGGCTGACGGCGCTTCTCTATATGCTGCAGATTTATTTCGATTTTTCCGGCTATTCGGACATGGCGATTGGGCTTGGAAAAATGTTTGGCTTTACATTTATTGAAAACTTCCGGCTGCCGTACACAGCGACTTCGATCCAGGATTTCTGGCGGAAATGGCATATTTCCCTCTCCAGCTGGTTTAAAGAGTACGTGTACATTCCGCTCGGCGGAAACAGGAGGGGCACGGCGCGGACGTATGTCAACCTTTGGACGGTCTTTCTGCTGACCGGCATCTGGCACGGAGCGGGCTGGACGTTCATTTTCTGGGGCATTTACCATGGCTTTTTCAACGTGCTGGAGCGCTGTTTTCTGGGAAAATGGCTGAAGCAGGAGAAATTCCGGCCGTTGGCGCATATCTATGCGGTGTTTGTCGTGCTGATCGGCTGGATTTTCTTCCGCGCGGACACGATCGGGCAGGCATTTTCCTTTATCCGGTATATGTTTGTGCCGCACAGCGCAGTCGTTTTGATGGAACGCTACATGAACCGGAAACTCTGGATGTTTCTGGCGGCGGCGCTGCTGGCATGTGGTCCGGTGCAGTGGTTCTGGATGAAATGGAAAGGGCGCGTGCTGGCGCAGGATGGCTCGGTGACGGTCGCAAGCTGGATCGGCTACATGGCGATCCTGTGGTTTTCCATTTTGCTGCTTGTCAACAATACATACAATCCATTTATTTATTTCCGTTTTTAAAAGCAGTGTAGAAAGCATGCTTGCCTGTGCAATGAGAACATAAAAATGAAAGCATGGGCGGCAGGGCGTGAAAGTACAGAAAGATGGATTCATGCAGGGAGAAGAAAACGAGAGATATGAATCGAGAGACAGGGACAAAAATACTTCTGATTGGTTCCTTTGCGGCGAGCCTGGTGCTGCCGACGCTTGTCTATCCGGCGGTCAGGAGCCATCTGGACCAGCAGAATTATGAAAACAGGGAATTGGCATCCTTTCCGGAACTGTCGGCTGCCAATTTTGACAATATTCCGACGGAATTTGAAGCGTATTACAACGACCATGTTCCGTTTAAAAATCTGTTTGTCAAGGCGAAGACAAAGCTGGATCTGGAGCTTTTAAATGAAAGCTCGATTTCGGATGTGACGGTCGGAAAAGAAAACTGGCTGTTTTACACCGTTTCGGAGGACGGCGAGGATGCGCTGGCGGATTATCAGCGGACAAATCTCTATACGGCGGATGAGAAAACAGCGCTGGCGGACGCGATTACCTCGGTAAACGAGAAAATGAAAGAGCGCGGCATCCGGTTTGTGATGTTTGAGGCACCCAACAAGGAAAGTGTCTATGCGGAATATATGCCGGATTCGGTCCGGGTATACGGAAGTGAGTCGCGTCTGGATGCGGCGCTCCCGGAGCTTGCGGCGCAGGGACTTCCGGTGTATGACATGAAGCCGGAGCTTCTGAAAGAGGCGGACACGTATCAGCTTTATTACAAATATGATACGCACTGGAACCAGATCGGCTCTTTTATCGGAAGCCAGCAGATTGCACAGACTTTGCTTGGAACCTCTACACCGCTCAGTGCAGTCTCGATTGAGGCGGCAGGACCGGCGTCCGGAGACCTGGCGCGGATGCTTAACATGGCAGCAGAGTACAGCGACGATACCGAATATGTGATTCAGAATTATCTGCCGGAGGTGACGGCTACGACGGTGGATATGAACGAGGACAACAGCTTTGCAGTATTTGAGTCGGATTCGCCGAATGATAAAACACTTCTGGTGGTAGGCGATTCCTTTAGCCAGAACCTTAAATATTTTATGCCGAAGCTATACCGGAAAACGGTGTTTGCGACCTTTGACACATACACGGAGGCGCTTCTGGATGAATACCAGCCGGATGATTTTGTCTATCTGACGGTCGAGCGCAACCAGGAGCTGTTTGAGGATGTGGAGACGGTTGTCTGGCGGGATGAGGTGCCGGAGAAGGACGGGTAAGGTGCCGGATGTCCGGGCGGAAGGGGGATGCAAAGTTTTTTTAAAACTAAATAAAAAGAATCACTCGTAAAGTGCTAGTTCGGGTGATTCTTTTTTTATGCCTCTTGATTCCATATTTTGTTGCGCGAGGGTTATTATAAAAAAATGGAAGAGGATGTAAAGAGGGAAATTTTGAAAAGCGAAGGTAGAAGGCTTGAAAATCAGGGGTGGATAGATTAAAATAAATGGATAATATATTATACAAAACAAATAAAAAATAGCATTAATGGATAATATATTATCCATGATTTAAATGGAAAAAATTAAAATAGAATTTCCCTAAAGTTTGTGTTTATGGGATAATAAAGGAGAAAGGATAGGGCGGATGGAGACAGGAAAGAAACTTCAGGTTATGTATGAAGACAGACTGGTAGGAACTCTTGCATTAACAGCGAATCACAAGGTGGCATTTGAGTATGATGATGCATGGCTGGAAGAGGGATTTTCGATCAGTCCGTTTTCACTGCCTTTGAAAAAGCAGGTGTTTATTCCAAATAAGGATTATTTTGAAGGTTTGTTTGGGGTGTTTGCGGATAGCCTGCCAGATGCGTGGGGGCGCCTGCTTTTGCGGCGTCTTTTGCTGGCGCATAAGCAGCAGCCAGACGATTGGACAGTGTTAGACCGGCTGGCGGTTGTGGGAAGATCTGGGATGGGGGCGTTGACCTATCGTCCGCAGCGGGAACTTTCGGTTGAGGAGAAAAATGATAATCTGGACGAACTTGCGGAGGCCTGCCAGAAAATATTAAATACCGAATACTCGGACAAATTGGATGAACTGTACCGGCTGGGCGGTACAAGCGGAGGTGCGCGCCCAAAAATCATGACGCAGATTCAGGGAGAGGACTGGCTGATTAAATTTCCGGCACATATAGATGGAAAAGATGCAGGGAAGATGGAGTATGACTATGCGTGCTGTGCAAAACAGTGCGGAATTGTCATGAGTGAATCGAGATTGTTTCCCTCAAGGCGATGCAAAGGATATTTTGGAACCAGACGATTTGATCGGGAAATAGAAAATGGGATGGTAAAGCGGGTTCATATGCTGACGGCAGCGGCGTTATTAGAACTGGATTTTGAACAGCCAAGTCTGGATTACCATCAATTGATGAAATTAACGAAAATATTGACGAATGGGAAGGCAGAAGATATAGAAAACATGTTCCGCCGTATGTGTTTTAATGTGTTTGCCCACAACCGGGATGATCATTCAAAGAATTTTACTTATATATATCGGGAGGAGGAAGAGCAATGGCGCCTGGGACCAGCGTATGATCTGACGTACAGCAACACATATTATGGGGAACATACGACCAGCGTAGATGGCAATGGACGAAATCCGGGTGAGAAGGAGCTGCTTGCAGTTGGGCTTGCAGCCGGAATGAAAAAAACGAGATGCATGGAAATGATAAAACAGATTCGTACATGTGTGCAGGACATGTTAGGTCATTATCTTTAGAGAGGCAGGAGAGCAATATGGAAGCACTTATCTGGGAAACTGCAGATGAACTGGATCAGAAACTGGCATCACGGCTGCGTAACATCCGGAAACGCCGCGCTATTTCACAGCAGAGACTGGCGGACATGAGTGGGGTGAGTTATGGCTCAATTAAGCGATTTGAGGCGACGGGGCAGATTTCCCTTTTGTCACTCACAAAAATCGCGATGGCACTGGATTTGGCGGAAGAGCTGCGGGGGCTTTTTACGCGGGTTCCGTACAAAAATATTGAGGAGGTAATCCGCGAATCCCGTTAAGCCACCGTTCACGCATTGTGTAGGCAGCGCCCATCCGCGTAGCCCTGCCAGAACCGTTCGCAGGCGACCGCGCGAGACGCCCGAATGAGCCAAGGTACATTCTTTTTTAGGCGGGATGCACAAATACGCAAATCGCCGCCGGACGTTTTTGTTTATATTTCAAATATGGATGTTTTTGTAACTTTTGTACATAGTCAGGGTGTCAAAATTGGTACTTATTACATATATTAACTTATGTTTATATAATTGCAAATAACTTATAAGTTTATACCACTTCCGGGGATGGTACTTTTTGTTTGACAGTGTTATATTATTGCCATCGAAAGAAACAAGAGATTTTCACAGACGGATATCGTAATAGTATCATAAGAATATTGCAATGGATTTCCGCCTATCATATGAAAAAATATAATTTTATTTGATGGAGGTAATTATCATGATGAAAGCAACAAGAACATTCAATAACGGTTTATATCAGGAGAATTTATATCAGGCATATTACAACACACCAGCAGAAAAGCATGTAGTTTCCGAGTCCTTAGAGCAGGAAGCAATGCCGGTACTGGTACATCGTTTAGCTGCACAGTTAGGTTATACCGAGTCTGAGGCAGAAGTAGAAAAAGAGTTTCTGTGCGAAATGTAATGGATAATCTGCTCGCAAGCTTATAACCATCCGGCAGAATTGGATGAGTTACCACCAACCTAAAGCATTTACGACAGAACAAGGCTTCTGAAGCCAGAAAAAGAAAACCGTCTGAGAAAGAATGAAAGATTCTTTTACAGACGGTTTTCTTTTTTTTACCGAATCGCGTTTTTCATTGATTTCACGTATTCTGCCACATACGGCACACAGTCTTTTCCATACTGCCCGCAGAACCCGGTATGTGTCGAAGAGGCTGCCCTCTGCGGCGGCGGTCATCGGATTGGAGAGAACCACCTGGAAAATATCGCCCTCATGGATGTAATGTCTGGCTTTCTCAACCATTGCCCCGTATTCCTCTTTCGAAAAAGCAGGAGCCAGCTCTTCTTTGAGCTTTAATGGCCGGAAAACCGCTTTGGCGCCGCTTTGCAGCAGGGAGACAATCTCGTTTAAGCTCTCTTCTGCCTGCCGGTGCGGATTTTTAAGACGCCGTTTTGGCAGGTCAGCTTCATCGCCGGGGAGTAGCCTAAAAGGGAGTAGCGTCTCCATTTCTGGTTTTCCTCGGCGCTTTCAAGCAGATAGCAGTGATGGCTGGCAGCGCGCAGCGTCCGCAGCACCTCCACCGGGGTAAAAGCGTCTGCGTAGAGTTCACGGGAAATTTGTTTGAATGAAAGATGGATTTCAGAACAACAAAAAACCCGCCCATGACAGATCTTTTAAGAATCTGTCAAGGACGGGTAACTATCATATGTAATTCTTTGGAAGAATGTCCCAGCTTTGCCAGCAGCAAAATAGCAAAGAAAGTGATCATTTCCGATGCCAGGAAAGACAACCAGACACCGTTCAGCCCAAACAGGCGCGCCAGTATGACAGCGCAGGGGATGATAGCGACGGCCCCGCGCAGCAGAGAACCGGCGATGGCTGGTTTTGGCTGCGCGACGGCGGAAAAATAGGCAACCAGCAGGATGTTGATGCCAGCAAAGAGAAAGCCCAGGAAATACAGCCGGAGCCCGCTGTGGGCGTAATGCAGAAGTTCGGCGTTCTGCTCCTGGTTGAAGATCTGGATCAGTGGATCGGTCATGCTCCAGGTCAGCACCAGAATGAGCGCTTCCACGATCAGGCAGGCGATGACGCCCCAGGTCAGGAACTGGCGGCTCTGCGTGTGATCGCCTTTTCCGTAGCTTTCGCTGATGAGCGGCTGCGTGCCCTGCGCGAGTCCGTTGAATAGGCACATGGCAACGACGGAGAGATTGGCAGTGACGCCGTAAGCGGCGACACCGACATTTCCGGCGAGTCCCAGAAGCAGGAAATTAAAGACGATCGCGATCACGGCGGAGGATATTTCGCCGACAAAGGCGGATACGCCGAGCTGGCAGCAGGCGATCAGGTGGCGCAGGGATGGAGCGCGAAAACGGAATCCGACCTGATTGTGTTTTCCCAGGTAGTGCGTGCCGCAGATGCTCATCGTCACAAGCGGGCAGAATGCCGTCGCTAACGCCGCGCCGGTCAGTCCCAGACCTGCCGGAAACATGAAGATGTAGTCAAACACGATGTTGAACATACTTCCGGCGATGGAGCCGAGCATCGCGATCGCCGGAGCGCTGTCATTGCGCGCAAACGCCGTGAATGCGTAGTTGGACATAAAAAACGGCGAGGCAGCCAGAATAATGCGGAGATACTGCTTTCCGAGCGCGGTCAGCCCCGCGTCTGCGCCGAGAAGCTGCAAGATTTTATCCGGGATGAAAATGCCTGCCAGCACCAGCGGAATGCTGATGAGAATATCCCAGGTTACGGCGGAGAGAAAATAGAAGCTGGCGCTTTTGCCCTGCGCACGGTCGATGGCATAACGGGTCGCCGATCCGATCCCGATCATTGCTCCAATCGCATAGATCAGTCCGTAAACCGGTAAAATCAGATTTAAGACCGCCAGACCATCTGCACCGGAGTAGACCGAGATAAAATAGGTGTCTGCGAGGATGTAGACGGAAATTCCCAGCATGCCCGCCATGCTTTGGAAAATGTATTTAAAAAATTTCTGCAACATAAAAAATCTCCCTTGTATCTGTTCTCATAAACGGTAACGACCATTGTACCGAAGAATGAGAATAAATACAAGGGAGAATGTGTTTTTTACAGCGTCTTGGCCCGCTCTTTAATATTCTGGTGGAAGTTGATGATGTCATGCTCATACTCCTCATCCATCAGCGGCGAGGTAATCATAAAATCGGCAGTCGCTTTATTGTTGGCGATCGGGATATCGTAAACCTGGGCGATTCGAAGAAGCGCCTTGACATCCGGATCGTGCGGCTGGGCGGTCAGGGGATCAGAGAAGAAGATGATAAAATCAACCTGTCCCTCGACGACTTTTGCACCGATCTGCTGGTCGCCGCCCAGAGGACCGCTGTTATAGCCCTTGACCGGAAGCCCGGTATATTCCGTAATCATGCGGGCGGTTGTGCCGGTTCCGCATAAGAAATGTTTTTTGAGGATCTCTTTGTTCGCCTCACACCAGTCGATGAGTTCACGTTTTTTATTGTCGTGTGCGATGAGTGCAATATTTTTTTGTTTTCGAATTGTCATTGTTAAAAAATCCATAGAATCATCCTCCTTTGCCATGATTTTTGCATAGCATCTGGATATTGTCAAGAAAATACAAAACATTTCACAAAAAAATACGAATGTTTTTCGTGAGTACATAGAAAGAGGTGTGTTTTTCTGCGTACAGGAATTGCAAGAAACATAGAAAACATGCTATACTACGAGAATAGTGGAACAGGAGGAACGAAAAAGATATATGTCTGCTGAAAATACAACAAACACAGGGGCACAAGAGGCGGAGAACGCAGAGAAGTACGCGGTCGAAGTGAAAAATGTGACCAAGATATACAGGCTGTATGATAAACCGATCGATCGGCTGAAAGAATCTCTGAGCGTCAGCCATAAAGAATACCACAAGGATTTCTACGCGTTGAGCGATCTTTCCTTTACGGTTGAAAAAGGTCAGACGGTCGGCATCATCGGTACGAATGGTTCGGGTAAATCGACGATCCTTAAGATCATTACCGGCGTTCTCACGCCGACGACCGGCGAGGTGACGGTGCGCGGCAAAATTTCGGCGCTGCTGGAGCTGGGAGCCGGATTTAACCAGGACTACACCGGTATCGAAAATATCTATATGAACGGTACGATGATGGGATATACCAAAAAAGAGATGGATGCAAAGCTGCCGGAGATTCTCGATTTTGCCGAGATTGGCGATTTCGTCTATCAGCCGGTCAAGACGTACTCGAGCGGTATGTTCGTGCGTCTGGCATTTGCGCTTGCGATCAACGTCGAGCCGGAGATCCTGATCGTTGATGAGGCGCTCTCGGTCGGGGACGTCTTTTTCCAGTCCAAGTGCTACCGCCGCATGGAGGAGATCCGCAAAAACGGCACGACTATCATCATGGTAACCCACGATATGGGAAGTATCATCAAATACTGCGATAAGGTAGTGCTGCTCAATAAGGGCGAATTTATCGCACAGGGTTCGGCGGGCAAGATGGTCGATCTCTACAAAAAGATTCTGGCAGGACAGATGGACGCGCTGCGCGCCGAGCTGGAGGTAATGAACGATTTTTCCGGGGACAAGGTAATAAAAGCGGAGAAATCAGGAGCCGGAAGTGCGGAGAACGGTGCATCTGAAAATGAGGTTGGAAATAACGATGCCGGAAATGTAAACGGCTCCGGGGCAGTGGATGGCACCGCAGAAAATGGAGTCTCTTCAGCATCGGACGGCACCGGAAATCCGGCTGCTTTGAACGGAGAAACGGCGAAAAAGCCGGGCTTAATGCGCGACAAGCTGACGATCAACGCAAACCGCGAGGAGTACGGCGACGGCAGGGCGCAGATCTTCGATCTGGGACTGGTGGACGCGCGCGGCAATATCACTAACCTGCTCTTAAAAGGCGAAGAGTTTACCATCCGCGAGCGCATCCGTTTCAATGCACCGATTCAGGCGCCGATCTTTACTTATACGATCAAGGATAAGAAGGGAACCGATCTGACCGGCACGAACACCCTGTTTGAGGGAACGGATGTCCATCCGGTCAAGGAGGGCGATATTTACGATGTCGCGTTTACGCAGAAGATGACCCTGCAGGGCGGCGAATACCTGCTGTCCATGAGCTGTACCGGATTTGAGGGCGGCGAGCACGTGGTGTACCACCGTCTCTACGATGTGGCCAATATTACCGTTATTTCCAATAAGAATACGGTCGGTGTCTACGACATGGAGCCGGATGTAGCAATCAGGTTATCGCCAGCCGGAGAGGCGGCAAAGCAGGCGGAGTCGCTTAGTGCGGACGAGGTGGCACAGGAAGATCTGCAGGCATGATAAAAGGAGATTAAGATGAAAAAAATCAATCAGGAGTTGATCGCTCTGTTTGATAAATACGGCAGTGACCGGCGCCGGGCGCTGCGGGAAAATAAGAAGCTTTCCTATCTGTACGCACTGGCAGATCTGCGGGAAAACCTGCTGGACTGGTGTCAATTTGACCCGGAACAGCAGGCGCTGCAGATCGGGGCGGACGCGGGCGCGCTGACAGGGCTGCTTGCCAGACGTTTATCATCGGTAACGGTGCTGGATGTTTCCGAAGAAAATCTGGAGGTAGTACGCCGTCGTTTCAAGACAGAGCCGGAGCTGGCGGCGAAGATCCGCTATGTCTGTGCGGATGTGGAGACGTATGCGAGGGAAGCGGAAAAGCGCGGCGGGACATATGGATATGTAGTGCTGATCGGGAATTTGACGGCGGCAGATAGGGCTGGACGCGCGGCGCAGATGACAGCCGCAAAACAGCTTCTTTCTGCTCATGGAACCTTGATTGCGGCGGCGTCCAACTGGTTTGGCGTGAAATACATGGCAGGCGCAGAGCGGGAGACGGGCGCACTTTCCTGGAACGAAATGAAGCAGCTGCTTCCGGGCGGGGAATTTTACTATCCGATGCCGGATTACCGGACGGCGGGAGAGATTTTTTCAGATGCCTATCTGCCGAAAAAAGGCGATCTGACTGGTGTGTTACCGGTCTATGACTGTCCGCAGTATATGCTGATGGATATGGGGGCGGCGCTCGATGCAGCCTGCGAGGACGGACGGTTCCCGGAATTTGCGAATGCATTTCTAGTTTTTTGGCAGAGACAGGCTGCGCCGGAAGCTGAGAATGCTTCACAGGACGTTATCTATGTGAAATACAACCGCACCCGCGAAGACTGCTTCCAGATCCGGACAGAGATCCGTGAAAAGAATGGAACCCGCGAGGTCTGGAAGACGGCGCTCTATCCGGAGGGAAAGGCGCACATCCAGTCCTTCGAAGAAAAATATCAGGTGCTTGATCGTCAGAATCCGTCCCTGAAACTGGCAAAACCGGAGCTTCAGGACGAGGGAATGACAGCGGTCTTTCCGTATTTAGAGGGAAAAACGCGGGCGGAACTTCTGGGAGAAATTCTGACTGCCCAGGGCGCGGATGCGGAGGTTTCCGCGATCCGGGCTGCGATGGATGAGATCTACAACATCCGCCCGGAGGAACGCAAACCATTTGCGGTGACACCGGAATTTATCAAGGTATTTAATGCGCTGGGTGAGCTGGATTCCTATCGGGATAAAGAGACAGAAAATGGCGGCGGATGGGCTTCTTTAGGGGCAGTTCTTGCGGACGAGAGCTACAGCGCCTCCAACATTGACGCCCTTTTTGAAAATATGCTGGTGACGGCGGACGGAACCTATGCGATCGACTATGAGTGGGTCTTCTTATTCCCGGTTCCGGCTGGCTTTGTGAAATACAGGACACTGGTTTATTTCTACCGCCGTTATAAGAGTCTGTTGGGCGGTCAGGCCGAGCGGGAATTTATCGGACAGTTCCCGGAGTATGTGAAGGCGGATGAGAAGCTGCTTTCGCTTTACGAGGCGATGGAACGCGGCTTCCAGGAGTACGTGCACGGGGAAAACCAGCGCACCTACCAGGAAGATTACATGGTAAAGACGAAGACATTAGCCGATCTTTCCCATGTGGACGGAGAACTTGCAAGGGCAAACGAACGTCTGGATGCGCTCCGGGCAGAAAATTCGGAAAAAGATACGGCACTCCGCAAAGTGCAGGAGGTACAGCGCCTGACGAATAACCACGTGGCGAATCTGGACGTTATCATTTCTGATCTGCGCCATGAAAATGCAGAGCTTGGCAAGACGCTGACCTACTTAAATGGTCATGAGGCGGTCATTTTCAAGGTGCGCCGCAAGCTCGGACAGGCATTTAACCGGTGCTATCCAAAGGGAACAGTACGCCGCAAGAAGCTCGGCTACTGGAAACGGACGATTCTCCATCCGGGCAAAATGATGAAGATGTACACCACCGGGGAAGGAAAGAACCTTATCAAAGGTGATTTTGAGATCGGTGAGGAGTACCTGACCTACGGAAAAATCCACCTTCCGAAGGAAGAAAATCCGACGGTTTCCATCGTGATTCCGGTATACAACCAGATTCACTATACCTATCTGTGCCTGCAGTCGATTCTGGAGCATACGAAGGACGTGAGCTACGAGGTTATCATCGCGGACGATGTTTCGACCGATGCCACCGAGCATCTGGCGGAGTTTGCCGATAACCTGGTGATCTGCCGCAATCAGACCAATCAGGGATTCTTGCGCAACTGCAACCAGGCGGCCAAGGCGGCGCGCGGCAAATATGTGATGTTTTTAAACAACGATACCCAGGTAACAGAAGGCTGGCTCAGCTCCCTGGTAAATCTCATTGAATCTGACTCCACCATCGGTATGGTAGGGTCTAAGCTGGTATATCCGGATGGACGTTTACAGGAGGCAGGCGGCATCATCTGGAGCGATGGTTCCGGCTGGAATTACGGCCGCCTCGACGATCCGGATAAGGCAGAATATAACTACGTCAAGGATGTAGACTATATTTCCGGCGCAGCGATCCTTTTATCCACCGCACTCTGGAAGCAGATCGGCGGTTTCGACGAGCGGTTTGCCCCGGCGTACTGCGAAGATTCGGATCTGGCATTTGAGGTGCGGAAAGCGGGCTACCGCGTCGTTTACCAGCCCAAATCCAAGGTTATCCATTTCGAAGGCATTTCCAACGGAACGGATGTCAACGGAACCGGTCTGAAACGGTATCAGGTGGAAAACAGCGAGAAGCTCAAAGAAAAATGGAAAGAAGAGTTTAAGAACCAGTGCGTCAACAACGGCAATCCGAATCCATTCCGCGCACGCGAGCGCAGCATGGGCAAAAAGATCATTGTCGTGATCGATCACTATGTGCCGACCTTTGACAAAGACGCTGGTTCCAAGACAACGTTCCAGTACCTGAAAATGTTCCTGAAAAAGGGGTATGTTGTTAAATTTATCGGAGATAATTACCTCCATGAGGAACCGTATACGTCTACGCTGCAGCAGATGGGAATCGAGGTCCTCTACGGACAGGAATACCTGACCGGTATCTGGGACTGGCTGGTGAAAAATGGAAAAGATATCCACGTGGCATATCTGAACCGTCCGCATATCGCGACAAAATATGTGGATTTTATCAAAGAACACACGGATATCAAGATGATTTATTACGGTCACGACCTTCATTTTATGCGTGAGTTCCGCGAGTATGAGCTGACCGGCGATGTGAAGAAGCGTCAGGAATCCGAATATTGGAAATCGATCGAGTTTTCACTCTTCCACAAAGTGGCGGTGTCTTATTATCCGTCCTACGTCGAAGAAGAGGCGATCCACGCCGTTGATGAGACGATTCCGGTCAAGGCGATCACGGCATATGTCTATGAGGAGTTTTTACAGAATCTGAACAAAGACTTTGCCAAGCGGGAAGGACTCCTGTTTGTCGGCGGCTTTGCGCATCCGCCGAACGCAGACGCGGTGCTCTGGTTCGCGAAAGAAGTATTCCCGAAGATCCGGGAACAGATCAAGGTCAACTTCTACATCGTAGGTTCCAAAGTAACCGACGAGATCAAAGCACTGGAACAGCCTGGAAACGGCATCATCGTCAAGGGTTTTGTAAGTGAAGAAGAACTGGCAGACCTGTACCGGAACTGCCGGATTGTAGTGGTACCGCTCCGCTACGGCGCAGGTGTTAAGGGCAAGGTGGTAGAAGCCATCTATAACGGTGCCCCCATCGTCACCACCTCCGTCGGCAGCGAGGGAATCCCGGATGTAGAAAAAGTTCTCCTCGTCAAGGATCAGCCGGACGAATTTGCCGAGACAGTCGTAGAGCTCTACAAAGATGAAAAACGCCTGGAAGACCTGGCAGAGAAAACGCAGGTTTATATCCGCGAGCATTTCAGTATTGATGCGGCTTGGGATGTGATTAAGGAAGATTTTGAATAAAAAATAGTAAAAGATAGAAAATTATATATAATAAAGAAAACGATCAGGGGGATGTGCTTCTGATCGTTTTCTTGCGTAAGGATAATTTAAAGTTATCCAAGGAAGGAAAGAGCCAGCTACGCCGGCATGCTGCAGCCTCTTTCCTGGACTACCGGGTAGAGCACTTTATATTACCGATCGTTCTTCCGCAGCGCTTCCACCCGTCCATACCTCCGATACATCAAAAGCTCAAATACCACCATACAAGCCCATCCAATCGTCGTACCAATCGCTACAGCCTGAATTCCCAGCCGTCCAAACAGCGCATAACTGATCACAACGCGGATCGGAATCTGCACCAGAGTCGCGAACAGGGTGATCAGCAGGTGCCCGATTCCCCGGTAATATCCCTGAAAAGTATTGGTGATACCACTGATGAAGTAAAAACTAGCCATCGGCACCAGATAGGACATGCCTTGACGCAGCGCCTCCGTTTCATTCGGCTTCAAGAAAATGCCGAGCAGCGGGTGACGGCAGAACAGCACGACCACCGCTGTCAAAATAATATAAATTTCTGCAATCACCAGCATTTTCCGAAGCCCTTTCGGAATCCGGTCATACTCTTTCGCGCCGAGGTTCTGTGCGGAGAACGTCGTGATAGATGCCGCGAGGCTGTCGCCCGGGGCGAGCACGTAGCTGTCGATGATGGAGACGGCATTAAAAGCGGCAACTGCATCGACACCGAGCGCATTGACGCCGGACTGGACGAGCAGGCGGCCGACGTAGAGAATCGTCTGCTGGATGGCGGAAATGGAGCTGAAATCGATCGTTTTTTTGAGCATCGAGGTTTTCAGTTTCAGATCCCGGATGCCGAGCCGTAAGAGCGGCACTTTCGACCAGATATAGACAAAGAGGGCGAGCGCAGAGACTGCCTGCGAGATGATTGTAGCGATTGCCGCACCGGGAACACCGAGGCGGCAGATGCCAACCAGGAATACATCCAGAAATACATTGACAACGGTCGTCAGGATCAGGACATAGAGCGGCGCTCTGGAATCTCCGATCGCGCGCAGGGCGGCGGAGAAAATATTGTAAAAAAAGGTAAAAATAAGACCCAGCGAGATAATCTGCAAATACAAGGACGCCTGTGCTGAGATTTCTTCCGGCGTCTGCGTCAGGCGGATAAACAGGCGGCTTCCCGCCAGTGAGATTCCGGAGAGTACGATGGTTAAAAGCAGTCCGGAGAGTACAGAGGTCGCAAATTCATCCTTCAAATCCTGGTAATCTTTTGCACCAAAGTAGCTTGCCATTAAAATCGATGCGCCGAGTGACAGTCCCACAATCAGAAAAGTCAGGATATTCATGATCGGACCTGCCGCACCGACTGCCGCCAATGCTTCTTTTCCGTAAAATTGTCCGACAACCACCGAATCGACCGTGTGGTAGAGCTGTTGAAATAAATTTCCAAAAACAAGCGGAACCGCGTAGGCAATCAGGTGTCCGGTTATATTTCCTTTTGTCATATCACGTGCCATAAGCATTCCTCCAAATCCCAATTTATAACTAAGATTGTAGCACGGAACAGAGTGTCTGCCAAATAAAAAAATTCGTCGAATCATGCCAAAAAATCAACAAATCGTTGCAAGTTCCGCAAATATCTGCGATGAAAGGGAAAAGCTTCATGCGTTCAATGAGGTTGAGACGGCATTTTTCTTCTTCTGACGATATTCAGAGGGAGATAAGCCGTACATTTTACGGAATGCTTTGCCAAAATAGCTGATACTGCTAAATCCACATTGAAAAGAAATGTCGGAGATACTGGCAGTACTGCCAGAGAGTTTCTGGGCTGCATTCTGAAGGCGGTAGCGGTTCAGGTACTCAATGGGCGAAACCTGACAGAAACCGGAAAAGCATCGGAAACATTCGCTGCGGCTGATACTGGCGGCACCGGCGATATCGTCAATGGTAAGGGGCTGTTCAAAGTGCGATTGGATATAGCTCACCATTTTTCTCATGCGGTGTTCGCGTATGAATTCATCATTGTCAGTAGGAACCGGGAAGGACCGATGCAATAGAACCAGAAGATTACGCCATATGTGTAAAATGTCTTCCATGCACAGAAGCTCATAGGCGTATTTATATGGATCGGAGCGGTGGATGTGCATAAGGCGTTCAAGAATTTCACTTCCTTCTTCATTTTCAGGGAGGATTTTCCAGCTGCCCATTTTTTTCAGGGAAGATGGGTTGAAATAGTTCTGGTACAGAAATGAGGTACCAATCGTATGAAAGAGCGAAGCAGGAAATTCGATATTGAAAATGATGGATCCTGGAATTAATTGTCGGGCAGAATGAAGGGCCCGTGAAGTAATAAAGATTCCCTCTCCCTGATGCAGGCGGAAAACCTGCTGATCTACCTGATATTCAATCCCGCCTTTTAAAATAATTGCTAATTCAAATTCTGGGTGCCAGTGACAGAGAAATTCCCCATCTACAAAATAATCCATTTCGTCGATAAAACGGGCAAGCGGAAAGTCCGGATTATCATAGTGAATACGTTCCTGAAGCTGCTGATTTACAATTACTTCCTGATTGATCATAATTCAAAATCTCCTTTCATCAGGTGTTGAATGGGATAATTCTTGCTTTCTCATGGAAGATGAAATTATATTACCAAAACATGAGAGAATTGAGATTGCAGCATGCAACCTGCTTAGGGTAAAATAATGCCAGAAATAAAAAATGGTTTGTGAATCAGTATAAGCTGAATATAGACAAAATGTCAATATGGTCCTTGAAAATACAATATAAATTGGTTGTTTTTGTGTAGAATGACAATGGAATTGCTTGTGACTGGAAAAAATGAAGGACGAAATACCGAAAAGGTAAAAATGATAGGCCAGATTCATAAGAGTTCTATCGGGGACTATTCTATCAAAATCAAGAGACTATTTTACTATTATTGAAAATGGGGATGGAAAAATGAAAGAGATACAGATTTTGGGGAAAATCTGGAAACGGGGAAGGAGATTTAAAATTGGAGGAGAAAAAATTATCATTTAAAACCCGATTGTCGTATTCATTCGGAGATCTGGCGTGCAACATATTATTTGCAGCAACTGCGAATATGGCGTCCTATTTTTATACCAACATTGTGGGAATGTCAGCGGCGGTTGTTGGAACGATTCTTTTGCTTTCCAGAATGTTTGATGGATTCAGCGATGCAATTATGGGAGTAATTGTAGACAGGACGAAATCAAAATATGGAAAAGCAAGAGTCTGGGTGCTGCGGATGATTATTCCGTTTGGCGCTGCAGCGGTGCTGATGTTTATGGTTCCGGCGCATGCAAGCGCGATGGCACAGGCTATATATGTATTTATTACATATAATTTTGCTGTAACGATCGTTTATACAGCTTTGAACTTACCATATGGTGCAATGGCCGTGCTGATGACAACCAGCCAGAATGAACGTACCGTTCTGAATATGTACCGTATGTGTATCGCACCGATAGGTGCAGTTGTTGTAACGGCCTTTACACTTCCGATGGCAAATCGTCTGGGGGGCGATCAGAGAGCATGGATTATGATTTCCATTGGATATGCAATTATTTCAATGATTCTTTTATTCATCTGCTTTCTGAACTGTAAGGAACAGGTATCCGAGGATCCGACAGCGGTAGCAGATACGGCGGTGCCGGTTGGAAAGAGCATCGGAGCGTTATTTAAAAACCGTTATTGGCTGATTATTGCAGGAGTATTCATTCTCTGGGGAATGTATTTCTCGCTGAATGGAATGATGGTTTCCTATTATGCACAGTACGCGCTGGGAAATAATGAGAGGGTAACACTTTTGACACTGGCAGAAAAGATTCCACTTATTTTATCGGTTGTTTTAGTGGCTCCATTCGTAAAGAAGTTGGGAAAGAGAAACTGTTCAATAGCAGGAAGTGTATTATTTTTAGCCGGTGCGGCGATTATGGCAGCACAGCCGTACAATCTGACGACCCTGACGGTTGGACTGATTGTACGGGGATTAGGCGGAGGAACTGTAGGCGCACTGATTTATGGACTTTTGGCAGATACGGTTGAATACGGACACTGGTATACAGGTATCCGGAATGAAGGACTTTGCTATTGTGCATCAGCAGTTGGTTATAAGCTGGGTGGTGGCCTGACAAATGCGGTTTGTGGATTTGTAATGTCACATGCAGGATTTGATGGGCTGGCGGCAAGCGTGCCGGAGTCGGCAGTGGCGGCAATTCAGAATCTGTATCTGATGGTTCCGTTTATTGCCTGGGGAGGGATTGCAGTATTGCTTTTCTTCTATCATCTGGATAAAGAATATGCTTATGTAGAAAGCGAGCTGGCAGAAGGACGCTGGCGCCTTGGTTCGACCAGACAGGAAGCAGCGGAACTGTAGGAAAATGGAAGAAGAAACGGAGAGATGGGACATGGATTTATTTATCGATACAGCAAAAGTAGAGGAGATACGGGAAGCAAATGACATGGGAATTATCTGTGGGGTTACGACTAATCCGTCCCTGATAGCAAAAGAAGGACGAGATTTTAATGAAGTAATTCGTGAGATTGTTTCGATTGTAGATGGTCCGATCAGTGGTGAAGTAAAAGCAACCACAACGCAGGCAGCAGAAATGGTTAAAGAAGGCCGGGCGATAGCAGCGATTCATCCGAATATGGTCGTAAAAATTCCGATGACAGGAGAGGGATTAAAAGCGGTGAAGACGTTAGCGGCAGAAGGCATCAAGACGAACGTGACGCTTGTGTTTACTGCGAATCAGGCGCTTCTGGCGGCAAAAGCGGGGGCAACTTATGTATCTCCGTTCTTAGGACGCTTGGATGATATTTCGGAGCACGGAACGGAACTGATCCGGACGATTGCAGAAATGTTTAAAAATTATCCGGAAATACGCACCAGAATCATTGCGGCAAGCATCCGTAACCCGATTCATGTGACAGAATGCGCGCTGGCAGGCGCGGACATTGCAACTGTACCGTATGGTGTGCTGAAGCAGATGCTGGCACATCCGCTGACAGATGCAGGAATTATCAAATTTCAGAAAGATTATCAGGCTGTGTTTGGAGAGTAAAAGCAGCGGATGGAAAGGAGAGAAATATGATTACATATGCAGCAAATATAGAACCGCTTTTTCCGGGAAAGGATATTTATGAGAAAATTCCGCTGATTCGTAAAGCAGGGATTTCCGGAATTGAGTTCTGGAGCTGGGCAGACCGTGATGTGAAGCGGATTCGTGAACTATGCGAAGATCAGGGAGTAAAGGTGACTGCTTTCAGTGGTCAGCAGGATTATTCTCTTTGCGACGGAAGGAAACGCAGCGAGTATATTGAGTGGGTAAAACGTTCCATCGAAACGGCTCATTATCTGGAGTGTGATTCCCTGATTGCATTCTCCAATCATTTTGAAAATGGGAAAAGCTCAGATTTGAGAAATATATACAGCTGGCAGGAGGAAGTTGCCAATATCAAGGAAACACTGGGACTGCTGGCACCGATTCTCAAAAAAGAAGGCATTACACTTCTGCTGGAGCCGCTCCATAACCATGGAGCGGATGGCGGAATGGCCATTACGGATACAAGCCAGGGAGCAGAGATTGTAAGAACCGTAAATTCCCCGAAGATCCGTCTGCTGTGCGACTTCTTCCATATGCAGCTGATGCATGGAGATTTACTTGAAAATGTAATTCGGAATCTGGATATTGTACCGTATGTACATATTGCAGATGCACCGGACCGCCATGAACCGGGAACCGGGGAGATTAATTATAGTTATCTGATGAATGAACTGAGGGAAAGAGGTTTTCAGGGAACTGCGTGTCTTGAATTTTTCCCAGAGAAAAATACATTTGCAGCGGTTGAGCAGGCAATGAAAATTTGTGGATTTGAATATGCGGGAGAAGAGAAGCACGGAGCACCGGCATGGGGATCCGGCAGGAAAAAACCGATGAAAAAGAGCTGATCTTAATGCTCTGAAAATATAAATGAAAGAAAGAGAGGATGAGAACATGAAACAGGTTCAGTATGGAATGGTAGGTGGCGATCTGAAAGCACTGATTGGTGAAGTGCATCGTAAGGGACTGGCGTTTGATCCGAGAGCAGAGCTGGTGTGCGGATGTTTTTCAGCGATTGATGAGCTGAACGTAGAATGCGCGGATTATTATAACGTGGACAAATCGCGAATCTATTTCGATTACAAAAAAATGGCAGAGGCAGAGGCCGGTAAAATTGATTTTGTGGCAATTTGTACGCCGAATTTTGTGCATTATGAAATTGCAAAGTGCTTTCTGGAGCATGGAATCGGCGTTATGTGCGAAAAACCGCTGTGCTTTGAAGTGGCAGAAGCAGAGGAACTGGCTGCATTGGCAAAAGAGAAAGACCTTCTTTTTGCAGTGAACTACTGCTATTCGGGTTATCCGATGGTAAAGGTAATGAAAGAAATGGTAGCGAGAGGCGAACTGGGAGATATCGTTTCTATCAATGCAGAGTACACGGCGGGCTGTTTCTTAAATGTGCTTCATGAAGATTCCCAGATTAACAGTAAGATCTGGCGTTCGGATCCGAAACTTTCCGGCATTTCCAACACCTGTGCGGATGACGGTACCCACATTGAACATCTGGTTCATTATGTTACAGGACTGAAAATTAAAAAAGTAGCAGCTACGGTTGACCGTTTTGGAAAAAAATTGGATTTCAATGACAATATTCTGGTGGAATATGAGAATGGTGTCCATGGTTCCTATTGGTTCTGCCAGGTGGCATGTGGTAAATCTAATGAAATGGTATTCCGTGTATATGGAACAAAGGGGGGCTTAGAGTGGCAGCAGATTCGCCCGGATGAGGTTATCTTCCATAAATATGGAGAGGCAACACAGGTTTTGACACGTGGAGGTAGTTATTTCTCAGATGAAGAAAAACGTCATTTCCGTCTTCCGTTCGGACATCCGGAAGGATACTACGTTGCGGAAGCTAATATTTATAAAAATATTATCAATTATCTGATCAAACGTAAAAATGGTGAACCGCTTACAGCGGACGATCTGGACTTCCCGGATGTTGAAACTGGTGTATCGGGCGTTAAATTCGTTCATGCAGTTATGAAGAGCGGCGACAATGATTCGAAATGGGTAGAAGTAGAATAAGAAAAGGAGGCAGGAGCATATGCAGTCAATTATCTATAAAGGACCTGGAAAATTTGCGATTGAAGATAGACCGAAACCAATCATCAAAAAAGCAGATGATGTGATGATCAAAGTGCTGGGAGTGTGTATCTGTGGTACAGATATTAACATTTTTGCAACTCCGCAGAAACATCCGTCCCGTCCGGGAATTATCTTTGGACATGAATTTTGCGGACAGGTTGTAGAGGTAGGAGAAGCGGTTACAAGCTTAAAACCGGGCGATAAAGTAATCGTAGACCCGCATGGACCGTGTGGTTACTGTGATGCCTGCCGTGCCGGACTTCCGGAAATGTGTAAGAATCTGTATCTGGATGAGCCGGGACTGGAAGGCCAGGCGAATGCGATGGGCGTATTTAAGGATGGCGGATTAACCAGCTATACACTGGTTCCGGAAAAGTTTGCGTATAAAATCGCAGCTGATACACCGGCAGAACTGATGGCGCTGGCAGAGCCGCTGGCATGCTGTGGATATTCCCTTGAAAAGCTGAATATCCATGTGGGAGATACCGTCTGCATCCTGGGTGGCGGTCCGATTGGACAGCTTTATCTGGCACTGGCGAAGGCAAGCGGAGCAAGAAAGATTATTCTTTCTGAGCCGATCGAGTACCGCAGAAATAAGGCGCTGGAATTAGGTGCAACCAGAGTTGTGGATCCGAATGTTGAGGATATCAAACAGGTGTGCATGGAAGAAACAAACGGTGAAGGTGTCGATCATTGTATTGAAGCGGTTGCCGCAATGTTGATGGATTGTATCGACTGTGTACGCCCGAGAGGAAAAGTGCTTCAGTGCGGACATGATGAGACTGCATTAGCTCCGATCAAGGTTGGAGAGGTTCTGAAAAAAGAAGTAGAAATTCATGGCGTATTCCTTGGAAAATATTACATGGAAAAGACAGCCCGTATCATCGAAAGCGGTGTGCTTCCGCTGGAAAAGATTGTAACACATACATTCCCGCTGTCCCGTTACGGCGAGGCACTTGATCTGGCACGCAGCGGTCAGTGCATTAAAGTTTGTGTCATTCCAGAAGAATAAGAAATAAAGAAAAATGGGCAGAGAGGCTGGAACAGCTGCCTCTCTGCCAAAATGAAAATACTTAAAAAAATAGGCGTTCAGAGCAGGAGTGATGAATATGAAATTGGAAAATTATCATGTAAAGGGTGAAGAAAAGATTGTAAGCCCGGCGTTGATTTATTATAGAGATGCGATTGTGAAGAATACACAGAGAACCATTGAACTGGCGGGGGGAGCAAACCGGCTCTGGTATCATGTAAAAACACATAAAACCAGAGAACTGGTTAAGATGCAGATGGAGATGGGATTTACACATTTTATGTGCGCTACTATTTCCGAGGCAGAGATGGCAGCGTCGGTAGGGGCAGAAAATGTATTGGTTGCCTATGCGCTGGTAGGACCGAATATCGAACGGTTTATTGACCTGACGCTCGGAATGCCGGGTACCCAGTTCTGGGCGCTTGGAGATGACTACGATACGCTTCTTCAACTTTCGGCAGCGGCGAGGGAAAAAGGTATTACAATTCCGGTTCTTCTGGATGTCAATGTGGGACAGGATCGGACAGGAGTTTTGCTGTCTGAAACAGCCGATTATTATGAGAGATGCAGTCGTCTGCCGAATCTTCAGATGCGTGGACTTCACTGTTATGACGGACATAACCATCAGGTGGATGTGGAAGAACGACAGAAAGCGGTAGATGAGATGGATCGGAAGATTGAAGAGGTCCGTCAAGATATTCTCGGACGCGGAATTGTCTGCGATACAGTGATTGTAGGCGGAACACCGTCATTTCCGTGCCATGCAAAGGTAAGCGATTATTTCCTTTCTCCGGGAACTTCCTTTGTCATGGATGCCAGATACGGAAAAGATGCCCCGGATTTGAAGCTCTGGGAAGCGGGAGCGATTATGACGCGGGTTGTCAGTCATCCGGCATCAAATACATTTACACTGGATCTGGGAAGCAAAGGAATTTCCTGTGACCAGCCGGTTCGGGGCGAACTGGTAGGAGTGGCGGCGAAAGCAATGTTCCAGAGTGAGGAACACTGGCTCTGGAAGATGGAGGAAGGCCATGAGGCGGAACGCCCTCAGATTGGCGACATTTTATATGTGATACCAAGCCATATTTGCCCGACTACGGTTTTATATCCATCGATTCTTGTGGCAGAAAACGGAAAGATTGTAGATGAATGGGAGACGGTAGCAAGGGTTAGAATGTTGACGTATTAGGCAGAGTGGGAGGAAATTGTTATGAAGACGATAGGACTGATAGGATTTGGCCTGATTGGCCGGTATATAAAAGAACGTTTAGGTGAGCTTGGCGATGTGAAGCTTGGGTTCATATATGATATGAACCCAGAGGCGACAGCCAGTCTTCCGCCAGAACTTGTGATCAGTACACCGGAGCAGCTGGTAGAAAAAATGAAGGAGCTTTCCGTGGATCTGGTAGTAGAAGCAGCTACTTATCAGGCGGTACAGCAGCTTGCACCGTTAATTCTGCCATATGCGGATATGATGACATTTTCATCCTGTGCATTTGCAGAAGAAAAGTTTGAAAAACTGGCGAAGCACCTCTGCAGTGAATGGGGAAGAAAGATCTATATTCCGCATGGCGCTGTGCTTGGATATGATGGCATTTTTGACGGCAGGGAAGTACTGGAAGAGGTATGCATCACAACAACAAAAAAACCGGCGAATCTGGGGAGCAGCGTAACAGAGAAAACAGTTCTTTTTGAAGGAAGCACCAGAGAAGCTTGTAAGAAGTTCCCGCGCAATGTAAATGTGCATGCTGGAATTGCGATTGCGGGGCTTGGATTTGACAAGACGCGCTCCAGAATTGTGGCGGATCCGGATGTAAAGGGAAATACCCATAAAATCGAAGTGACCGCAGATGGAGTTCAGTTTGATATTGAAGTATGCAGCATTCCGAAAGGACTGGTGACAGGGGCATATACACCATTATCTGCTTTTTTTACATTGAAACGTGTGATAGGCGGAGAGAACGGATTGACAATTTCGTAAAAAGGAGGAGAAGGATATGGCAGATAAACAGGAAGTAAGACGCCTGGAAGAAATGGCGTACCAGCTTCGGACTAAACTCTGCAAGCTTTGTGGCAGTTATCAGGGAAACATTCATATGGGCGGGGATATGTCGATGGCAGATATTCTGACCTGTCTGTTCCACCATACAATGAAGATTGATCCGAATAATATCCGGATGCCGGAGCGGGATCGGTTTATTTTGAGCAAAGGACATGGCGCGGTATGTATGTACATAACCATGGCGCTGCGTGGATTTTTTGACTATGACGAGATAGTAAGGACGTACGGAAAACTGGATAGTGCATATGGACAGCATCCGTGTAAAGTGCGTCTTCCAGGCGTAGAGGCGTCAACCGGTTCCCTGGGGCACGGACTGGCTATCTGTGTCGGAATGGCAGCCCATGCGCGTTATAAAGGAGAAAAACACCGGGTATTCTGCATGATGGGAGACGGAGAAACCTGCGAAGGTTCTGTTTGGGAGGCAGCAATTAATGGTCACGCACAGGAACTTGGAAACTTGATAGCGATTGTGGATCGGAACCGTCAGCTGATGACCAGCTTTAGTGAAGACTCAGTAAAGTTGGAGCCATATGCAGACAAATGGAGAGCTTTTGGCTGGAATGTAGTAGAGATCGATGGAAATGATATGAACGCAGTTGTGGATGCACTGGATCAATTACCGGCACCGGATAGCAAGGTACCGACGGTAATTGTGGCAAACACAGTAAAAGGTCATGGAGTTTCCTTTATGGAAAAACAGATTAAGTGGCATTGTGGAAGCCTGAATGAAGAAGATTTAAAACGGGCACTGGCGGATCTGGATGCAGGGCTTGCCCGGGAAATGGAGGGATAGTTATGCAGGAATCGTATACACTGGAAAAATTCAATTCTGGGCGGACGGTAGTTGGAGATGCGATTACAGAATTGGCAAAAACAGATGACCGTATCTGGCTTCTGACACCGGATATTGGCTGGGGGTGTGCAGATTTTAAGGCAGCTTATTCGGGCAGATTTATCGATACGGGAATTGCAGAGCAGTGTGTAGTGGGAGTTTCTGCCGGTCTGGCACTGGAAGGAAGCATTCCGTTTATTATCGGTATGATGCCGTTTATGAGTATGCGGGATCTGGAACAGGTCCGCACGGATCTGTGTTATCAGAATCTCCCGGTTCGTATTATTGCAAATTACTCGGGGTTGACAGGTAACGGCGGTTCTACCCATTATGCAATGGAAGATATGGCATTATTTTCATCTCTGGTAAATATGACAGTGTGCGCACCGGCTGATCCGGAGCAGCTCCGTCAGATAATTTTAAAGAGCGTGGATTGGGCAGGACCGATGGCAATCCGCATGGATCCGGGCAAAAACAATGCGGTTTTATATCCGGAAGATGCTCAGTTTGAAATCGGAAAGGCATATACCGCATGCGAGGGCTCGGATATTACCATTATTGCCTGTGGAGAGATGGTAGCAGAAGCGATCAAGATTTCAAAGGAATTAAAAAAAGAGGGAATCAGTGTCCGTGTGCTGGATATGTTTACAGTGAAACCGCTGGATCGGGAAGCGGTTATCAGGGCAGCAGAGGAAACAGGAAGAATTATCACTTGGGAGGATCATTTGATGAACAATGGTCTGAGCAGTGCAGTCAGCGATGTGCTTACGGATAACTGTATCGCACTTGAATCCTTTAAGCGTTTTGGAATCCCGCAGGTATATCCGGGGTTTGGAGATGCAAAGGAACTTTATAAAAAGTATGGTTATGACAAAGAGAGCGTCCAGAATTATATTCGCAGCCTCTTTTAAGCGGTCATGATTTTGTTTCATGAGGGAAGGAGTGGGGAAACAGATGTTTAAACAGTATATTGGTGGAGAACTGGTGGAAGGAAAGGGGACAATGCTCCGCGTTATGAACCCGGCAAACGGCACCGATTTCGAATCGTTTAAGGCAGCTACCGGGGCACAGGCAGAAGAAGCGCTGGAGGCGGCTAAAAAAGCATTTTCGACATGGTCCTGGACGCCGCTGGATGAGCGTGTGGAATGGCTGAGAAAGTATACGAAAGAACTTTTGTCAGAGCGGGAATACATTGTAGATTTGTTATCACAGGAATCCGGCAAACCATATGCGGAAGCATGCTATGATTTTGATTGGGGGATTTCCAGTCTTCGGTTTTTCGCAGAAGAGATCCGCAGGGTGACAGGTACTACGTTTTCAGATAACGCAGGCCGCCGGGGAAATTTCTATCATCTGGTGGATCGCCGCCCGCTTGGCGTTGTGGTAGGACATCTTGCATGGAATTATCCACTTGGAAATGCAGCGCTTAAAATTGGGCCGACAATCGCTTCTGGCTGCTGCTGCGTTTTAAAACCATCCAGCCAGACACCGCTGGCAACCCTTTATCTGGGGGAGATTCTGCATCGGATCGGGCTTCCAGCTGGCGTGGTGAATATTATTTCAGGTCCGGCGGGAGAACTTGGAGATGTATTGAATAAGAGCCGGATTCCGAAAATGATTACCTTAATCGGTTCGACGGAAACAGGCCGCCAGGTTATGGCGCAAGGCTCGTCTTCAGTTAAAACATATTCACTTGAGCTGGGAGGCAATGCACCGGCGATTTTGATGGAAGATGCAGATGTGGATCTGGCAGCGGATCTGATTGTAAAAAGCCAGGTGTGCAATACCGGACAGACCTGTATCGGTTATAACCGTATTTATGTACATGAAAAACGTTATGAGGAGTTCTGCCAGAAAGTATTGGATCGCCTGAAAAAAGTAACGATTGGAGCGGGACGTGACGACGGGGAAATGGTCATGGGACCGATGATCAGTTTCCGCGAGCGGGATCGGGTACTGGATTTAATCGCAGATGCAAAAGCGCGCGGCGCAAAGGTACTTTGTGGCGGAGATGTTCCTGCAGGCTTTGAAAAGGGCGCTTATATCAGTCCGACAGTCGTAGCAGATGTGAATGAGGATATGAAGATATCCAGAGAAGAAATTTTTGGACCGGTTATTTCAGTACGCCCGTATACAGATTTTGAGGATGTATTGAAAAAAGCGAATGATACGGAAGCCGGACTGACTTCTTATTTATTCGGACATGATGCAAGGGCGATTGCCAGAGCATATGAAGTTTTGGAATTTGGAGAATTGTATGTAAATGGATTTAGTACCGGACCGATGCTTCCGCATTGCGGGGTTCGTGAATCCGGCGTCGGATGCGACGCTTCCGGTTGGGGTCTTGAGGAGTATTTCAGTCTGAAGAGATTGAGTATGCATCCATAAATAACAAAAGAAGGAGGAGAGAAAATGCGCAAATTAATTTCAGATGTCGGTCTTGCAAATGTAGCAGAGTCAATCGACCGGCTGATGAATGTGGATATTGGTGCGCGTGGTACGGCACAGGTGCTGTTTGATGCAGCCAGAGAGCTTTTAAATGGAAAGCCTATGACGCTGGCGGCGGTAGAATTAATGCAAAAGTCGATTAAGCCCGGCGATTATGTGTTTATCACAACCGGATGGGCGGATCAGCCAGCCAATATCCCGACGAAGAGTGAGACGGATGGACCGCCAGGTACGGCGGCTCTTGCAAGAGCTATCCGCTTGACATTAAAAGGTCTGCCGATTGTCATTACAGATGATTATCTGGTAGAAGATATGAAGAAGGTTATGTCAAGCTGTGGTTTTTCAATTACAGAGCCGGAAAAACTTTCAACATCTCTTTCGGATGAATTGGGATTTGAAATGGTTCCTACGATTGCGGTAATTGGTATGCCGATTGATCAGGAAGCCTGCCGGGTTCGTTCCGAAGAACTGCTGGAGCACTATAAACCATCCCTTTGTCTGGCGATTGAACGTGGAGGTATGAATAAGCATGGCAGGATCCACGGAATGGGAGGCTTTGACTTCTCTGCCAGCCAGGCGAAGATGGATTATCTCTTTACCGGCGCCGGTGAACGCGGGATCGCGACAATCGGTATCGGCGATGGCGGTAATGAGATTGGCATGGCAAATATTGAAAAAACAGTGCGAGAAAAGGTAAAGAACGGAAATATGTGTAAATGCCCGTGTCATTCCGGCATTGCACTGGATGTAGCAAAGGTGGATGTTCTGCTTTCGGCGGCTATCTCAAACTGGGCTGGTTATGGAATTGCCTGCCTGCTTGGACTGGCAGAAGGAAATCTGGACGCCATGTGCAGCGAGGAGATAGAAAAGAGAGTGCTGGACAGCTGCTGGCGCGTTGAATTCCATGATTCGATTGGTTCCAGAGTTGCACCGAGCGTAGACGGATGCCCGGAACCGGTACATCTGGCAATTATACGTCTCTTTAGGGAGATTGTTACAATGGGAATCAAGAGATTCCCGGCAGAATAGAACGAATCACATTGCAACTAAATATGATCAATCCCCATTGATACAAACAAAAATGCAGTCGGTTTCCCCAAACCGGCTGTATTTTTTGTTATATAGAGAGGATAAGGTTAAAAAGGTGTTCTGGCGGTAGAAATCGCGAGTAAACTGTGGTAGAATATATAAGTTAAACTGGGTTTACCAGCTGTTGACGAACGGCTTAGATACCAGAAGTGAAAACAAGGAATAATCTAGTCGGAATGCGATCAAAATTAAACGTTAAAGTTTAAGAATAGAAGTAGAGATAATTAAACGAAAAACAACAGACAGAAAGGAAGTACAGTATGCAGGCAATCATTCTGGCTGGCGGACTGGGGACGCGGCTTCGCAGTGTGGTAAGCGATCGTCCGAAACCGATGGCGCTGGTTGAAGATAAGCCGTTTCTGGAGTATGTGCTTCAGGGGCTGAAAAAAAGCGGAATTGATGATATTATTTTTGCCGTCGGTTATAAGGGCGGCATGGTGGAAGAATATTTTGGAGACGGATCGCGGTTTGGCATCCGGGCGCGGTATGCGTATGAGGAAGAGCTGCTCGGCACGGCGGGCGCGATCAAGAATGCCGGGAAATATGTGACGGACGAGCAGTTTTTTGTCCTGAATGGCGATACATTTTATCAGATGGATTTCGGTGATTTGAGCCGGATCCAGCAGGAAAAAAATCTGGAGATGGCGCTGGTTCTGCGCGGTGTGCCGGATATTTCCCGTTATGGGGCGGCGCGCCTGACCGACGGGCTGCTGACCGCTTTTAATGAGAAAAACGGCAATACTGGGGCGGGCACGATCAACGGCGGTGTGTACCTGATGAAGCGGGCGCTGCTGGACGAGATTCCGGAGGGAAAAGTTTCGCTGGAAAATGAGTGCATTCCCAGGTGGATGCAGGAGGGAAGACGTCTCGGCGGCATCGTAAATGACGGCTATTTTATTGATATTGGTGTGCCGGAGGATTATTTCCGGTTTCAGGAGGACGTAAGAAAAGGAGACATTACATGGTAATCAGAGGAAGAGCGCCGCTGCGCGTGAGCTTTGGCGGCGGCGGTACGGATGTAGAACCATTCTGTGTGGAACAGGGCGGTGCCATTATCGGAAGCACCATCAATAAATATGCATATTGTTCGATCATTCCGAGGGATGATGACCAGATCACGGTTTACTCCCTGGATTTTGATATGACAGTCAAATACAATGCGAAGGAAAATTATGTCTGCGATGGACGGCTGGATCTTGTCACGGCAGCGCTGCGGGCGATGGATATTAAGCAGGGCTGTGAGGTTTATTTACAGTGCGATGCCCCGGCCGGTTCGGGACTTGGAACCTCCTCGACCGTCATGGTAAGTCTTCTGACTGCGATGGCGCGCTGGAAAGGAATCACGCTGGATAATTATGCGATGGCGGATCTGGCTTACGGCGTGGAGCGGATCGATCTGGGAATTTCCGGTGGTTATCAGGATCAGTATGCGGCGACCTTCGGAGGCTTTAACTTTATCGAATTTCACGGACGCAACAACGTCGTGGTAAACCCGCTCCGCATCCGCCGCGATATTATCAATGAGCTGCAGTATAACCTGTTGTTATGCTACACGGGCAATATCCATGTATCCGCGAATATTATCAAGGATCAGGTGAGCAACTATAAGAAACCGGACGCATTTCAGGCGATGTGCGAGGTAAAGGCGCTTTCCTATGCGATGAAGGACGAGCTTTTAAAGGGAAATCTCCACAATTTCGGCCGCCTCCTGGATTACGGCTGGGAGAGCAAGAAGCGGATGAGCAGCAAGATCACAAATCCGCAGATTGATATGCTCTATGACGAGGCGAAAAAAGCGGGCGCCCTCGGCGGAAAGCTTTTAGGTGCTGGCGGCGGCGGCTTCCTTCTTGTGTACTGCCCATACAACGTTAAACATCAGGTGGCGCGCCGTCTGGAAGCGGCAGGCGGACAGCTGATGGATTGGAATTTCGAACTGCGCGGCGCTCAGAGCTGGATCTGCGATGAGGACCGCTGGGACTACCGCGATATTCAGGTGCAGATGCCGGATAAGGAGTATACATTCCATGTGTAAAAATAGCTGTAAAGTAGTATTCCTCGACCGTGATGGCACGATGAACGTGGAGGTCAATTATCTTCACCGAAAAGAAGATTTGAAGCTGATTGACGGTACCGCAGAGGCAGTCCGTCTCCTGAACGAGGCCGGATATAAGGTGATCGTCATTACCAACCAGGCGGGCGTGGCGAGAGGTTACTATACCGAGGCGGATGTAAAAATCCTTCATGATTATATGAATGAGGTGCTGGAGCGTGACGGAGCACACGTAGATGCGTTCTACTATTGCCCGCACCACCCGGAGCATGGGATTGGACTTTATAAGAAAAAATGCCATTGCCGCAAGCCGGAGACGGGAATGTTTGAGATGGCAGAGCGCGATCTGCCGGAGGGCATTGATAAGGTGCATTCCTATATGATCGGGGACAAGCGCATCGACGCGCAGGCAGGAAAAAACTTTGGCGTGACCGGAGTCCTTGTCGGAACTGGCTATGGGGCAAAAGAACACGCGGAAGATAGGGCGGCTGGACTTATAAAAGAGGACGGAAGCTGCCCGGCGGGCGGTTATGATGCGTATGCGGAGACGCTGCTGGATGCGGTGCGCGGGATTTTAGGCGGGCGTATATAGAATGCGGCTCACAAAAAGATTCCGGGAGTACATAAACTAGAAAGAGAGGAACCATTGACATGCAGAATCAGAGACAAAACGGACGACCAGACGCAGCCGTGCGCATGGCTGGTCTTTTTCTGGTGCTGTTCTGTGTGGCGGCGGTTCTGATTCCGGTGAAAACGCTGTTTACGGGAAATGGTTTTTTTGCAGATTACATTCATTTCACGGAATCGAAACGGATGTATGTGGAGATTGCGATTCTGGCAGTCTTGATCTTTGGGGGGCTGGCGCTTTTGAAGCGCGGACGCAGCCGGATGTACTGGCTGACGGCGGTTGTGCTGGTGTTTTCCTGGATTCATGTGGTATTTCTGCCGATGGTGGTGTCGGCGGTGTATCTGATTAGCCTGTTGGCGATCGGGCGGTTTTTGAGAAAACGGGTGTTTTTCAGGGGAACGGTCTGGGAGCGGTCTTATTTTTCTTTTTATATGGACTTCCTTTTTGGCGCCTCCTTTGCAATCGTTGTGTATTGCCTCCTTTCTGCCCTTGGCGTTGGAAAAATCGCCTGGATGCGCCTGAGCGTCTATGCTCTGGGTGTGGCGGCGCTGGGCTTTGATTTTTCCTCGATTTCCTGCCAGTGCATCATGGGATGGCAGACGCTTTCCTGGATGCTGGATGGCAGGGACAAGGTGTCGGTTCAGGTGATTGAGGCAGAGAAACAGGCGTTACTGTTCACAGGTAGGCACTTTTGGAACCGAAAGTGCCGTAAGAAAACGTGGTGGCAGCAGGAATTTGCCGTATTTAAATGCGAAGCCACGGCAAATTCCGTTACTGGGCACGTATGCGTGAACAGTAACAAACAGGC
>NZ_QUGF01000007.1:120482-221064 GCF_003479275.1 Clostridium sp. AF20-7
CAGAGAAACAGGCGTTACTGTTCACAGGTAGGCACTTTTGGAACCGAAAGTGCCGTAAGAAAACGTGGTGGCAGCAGGAATTTGCCGTATTTAAATGCGAAGCCACGGCAAATTCCGTTACTGGGCACGTATGCGTGAACAGTAACAAACAGGCTGGCAGCGGGGCATCGCGGGAAATACCGCGCCGGGTGCGCCGGGCATGGACGCTGGCGGCTGGCTGGTGCGTCCTGATGTTCCTGATTCAGGTGGGACGCCTGAATATCGCACTCGACTTTGATACACTCTGGTATGGTGTGCGTTCCCAGTACATTGTGGCAGGCGGAACCGGGCTGTATGAGAATCCGGGGCTGGTCGGCATGGTCTATGTGTATTCGAAGGGCTTTGAGGTGCTGACTCTGCCGCTCTGCGATCTGGCGAGTCACAGCTACCTGACGTTCTTTAACCTCTGGCTGGCAGTCCTGGGAATCGGAGTGATGGTCTGGAATGCGGTGATGTTGACGGGCGATCGAAAACGTGGGAAAGAGAGCCGGGAAGCCGGAACAGAGAAGAAACTAACGTATCGAAGCGTCTTGCCGGGAATTATGGCAGCTGTTTTGACGGTTTCGGTGCCGGGCATCATGAATATGGCGCTCACAGCCAAGGCGGATTTGATTACGTGGCTGCTGCAGCTTATCATGCTGGGATGTTTCTTTCAGTATATTCATGTGTATGAAAATCATTGGATATTCCTCTCCGGGGCAGCCGGTTCCTATTTCCTGTCCCTCACGATGAAGCCGACCTCCCTGGTCTTTTCCACTGCCGTATTTGGCATGATGGGGCTGTACCTTCTGTGGTTCTGGTTTCATGAGCGCGGGGCGGCGGCTGACCTGTTTCACCATATGGTCCGCCTGATTGGCTCCTTATGCCTGCCGTTTGGGGCATTGGTCGGTATCTGGGCGCGGACGATGAAGATCACGGGAATGCCGGTCACTTCGGTGTTTACTTCGATTTTTGCATGGTTTGGTTTTAAAATGAGATACCCATTTGCCACCTCGGAGCTGCCGCAGAATTATCAGGAGGAATCAACGCTTCATGTGCTGGCGCGGCGCATCTGGCAGATGCTGATGCAGCCGCAGGGTGAAGATATGGGGCATGTAATTCTGGCGTGGGGAACCTCGCTGATGGCGGTGCTGATTGTGATGCTGGTGCTTTATGGGATTTTCTCCAAAAAGGGAGATGAGCAGTCCCATATCTGGAACGCGGCATTGGTAATTTTCTTCCCATTTGTGATCGTCAGCCTGATCAGCCTGTCGATGCTTTACCAGATCGACGGAAATTATTTCATGCTTCTGTATTCTATGCTGATTCTGGGGGTATGCCGGGCGATGGTGTATTTTAAGAAAATCGGCTTTTATCCGCTCGCGTCGAAGTGCCTGGCGCCGTTGCTGGTATTAAATCTGATTGTCACGGCGATCAGCAGCTGGGCGTGGACGGCTGGATTTTCGGAGATTCATCTTCTGAATAAAGGGCGTGTCAATCACCGGGCGCAGGAACAGGCGCGGATGGAGGAAAAGGGAAACACGCTGATCTGGCAGGAAGTGTCACAGGATCCGGAAAACCGGGTGATCGCATTTGGAACGCATCCGTACTGTTTGCAGTTTCCGTGCAATGTGGAGTCGTATAAGGATATTACATCGCCGTGGGGCAACGTCGAACTTGTCAACTCGCCGGAGGCGTTTGAAACCTATATGGCGTATGCGAAGACAGATTATGTCTACGCGGAAGCAGGCTATCTGGGACCGGGAAGCTGGGAGTGGAGTCTGGATCTTCTGCGGGAGCAGATCCGCAGAGGCAGCCTGACCGATCTGTTTTTTGAAAATGGAAATATGCTTGCGCGGGTATCCGACACAGCGGTGCCGGAGGAAGAAGCGCAGAACAATCTGGAAATGTTTGAGCGGGAGTATTTATTTTATGATGCAGAAGCTCAATAGACATCGAAAAACCTGACAGGAGGAAATAGAAATCATGAAGGAATACGAGTACCTAGACGAGCTGATCAGCCGCTATCCGGTTCTTGCACCGGTGAAAGCGGATATTCGCACTGCCTATGAGACGCTGAAAGAGTGCTATGAGCGCGGCGGAAAACTTCTGATTGCCGGAAATGGCGGAAGCTGTGCGGATTCGGAGCACATCGTGGGCGAGCTGATGAAGGGGTTTGTGAAGAAACGCCTGGTTTCGGCGGAGATAGAGGCGGCGCTTAAAACGGTAGACCCGCAGATGGGAGCGGAACTTTCTGAAAAGCTGCAGCAGGGACTTCCGGCGATCGCGCTGACTGGGCATGCAGGACTGACCACCGCATTTATGAATGATGTGGATGGCAGCATGACTTATGCGGAACAGGTGCTTGGATATGGAAAAGAGGGGGATGTGTTCCTCGGAATCTCAACCTCGGGCAATTCAAAAAATGTCCTGTATGCAGCCGTGACGGCAAAGGCAAAGGGGCTTAAGGTTATCGGGCTTCTGGGACGCGACGGCGGGCGGATCCGTGGGTACAGCGACACTGCGATTGTCGTGCCGGAGCAGGAGACATTTAAGATTCAGGAGCTGCATCTTCCGGTGTACCATGCACTGTGCCTGATGCTGGAAGAATATTTCTTTTAAGATATATTTTGTTTCATGGAAAGGAAGTAATGATTCAGCAGGTTCATGAAGAAAACTGGATGATTACAAGGGAAAAGTATGTTATTTGGAAACAGGCCGGCAGACAAAACGGCAAAATGGAGAGTCAGTACCCGCAGTTTTGCAGTGCTGCTTGCCTATACGCTTTTTATCTGGTGGCTGGAAGTGCTGGATCTTCTGGCATGGCTTTTACATGTACCACAGGGAACGATTTTGTCGCGGGCGGCAGCGCTCGTTTTATGCGGTGCAGTCATGGCGGCAATCGGAAGATTTGAACGGGACCATGCGGGAGTGAGTCCGTTTTTTATAGCGGGAAGTTTGTTCATCCTGGCATTTTTTTCGGTCAAGGGATTTGCCCCGGATCAGAGCTATGATACGCAGAACTATCACCTGCTGTCGCAGATTCCCGGATTTGTGGACAACCTTCATTATCATGTGATACCGGGACGGTTCCAGATGTTCGGTTTCCGGCTGGGCGACCGGATGTTTTATCCATTCCGGGCGCTTTTTGGGCTTCGGATGGGGACATTGTTAAATGCGCTGGCGATGCTTGTGATTTATCGGCAGGTAACGGTGTTCCTGAGCATGGAGGCAGGCCGGCTGGAAAGAACATGCAGCTGGTTGAAGCATCTTGCGCCGGTACTTGCATTTCTGATTGTCAGCCGTCTGGAGCTGATTCAGGAGAGTGGCAGCTACATGGTCGAGCTTCTGGCGCTGCCGTTTCTGCTGGAAATGGTATTTCTGCTTCTGCGCGGTCTGGATGAGGCGAAGTGGGAGCGCGAGGCGGTTTTATTCTGCCTGTTTGGCGGAATCCTGTTCTGCCTCAAGATGACGAATATCGTGTATCTGGTACCGCTGGTGCTTCTGTATCTGTGGAAAATCCGGAAGTATCTGACGCCGAAGCTGTTTCTGGGATGCCTGGTGACGGGGATGATTCCCGTCAGTGTGTACCTGATTTACAATGGGATAGCGATGAAAAATCCGGTTTATCCTTATTACAACAGCCTGTTTCATTCGCCATATTTTGGGGAAATGGACTTTAAGGATCCGAGATGGGGACCCAGCAACATAAAAGAGTTCCTTTTGTGGGCATATTCGATGATCCGGCATCCAGATTACCGCCTGAGTGAGCTCCCGGCGAAATACAACCTGGATCTGGCGCTGATGTATCTGGGAGCGGCGGGAGCCGGGCTCTGCTGGATTTGGAAGCGGGTCAGCAGCAGGACGGGAACCCTATTTCTGCTGTATGCCGCATCCTTTATTCTCTGGGCGGCAACGACGGGACACAGCCGCTATTTTATGGGCGGAATCTTATTTGCCGGAATGCTTTGCGGGTGCCTGGTGCTGCAGGGAATGGCTTCCATTTCTCCCAGGCTGACAGGCGGCGTTGTATTTGCGATTATGTTTATAGTTGTTTACGCCGGGCGCGCTTACGATGCTTATACCTGTGTCTGGAACGGCGGGGAATGGGCGATGCGGGCGGTGAGCCGTGAGAGTATCCGCAGCAACCTGCCTTACGTATTTCACGATCATCAGCTGTTTACACCGGAAGAACGTTCCAAGATTGACCGCATTTTCCTGACCTGGTCGGATGTGGGAAGTTATGCGCGGCTTGCGGGCGAAGATGTGCCGGTCTGGAACCGGTATTCGATCGTCAATGAGCTTTCGGAGCAGAAAGACGCCTATATCGATGAAATCGAGGAGGCGATGGAGGCAGGCGAGGGCGTCTATGACATGATCCCGCAGGGACTTGAGACGTTGGAAAGCTATCTGGAATGGATGAATGAGGCGGGATGGTACGTGCATGATATGGAGTATCAGGAAACAATCCTGCAGGGCAGCCAGTCCTTTACGCTGGCAGGGCTTGAGATGGCGCATGGACGCGAAAACTGCTGGTACCGCACACAGGAGATTTTCATGGATGCACAGGAACCGGAAAAAGAAGTACCAGAATGGCGCTGGGAGAATACCAGCGGGGACGATCATCCGACTATCCGGGCGGTTCTGTGTGATCCGGACTACTGGGTGCTGAAGCAGCCATTTGAAGTGGAAATCATCGCCTCGGATGGGACAAACAGCCGGACGGCTGCTGTGATCCAGGCGGGACAGAAGGAATATGAACCGATGGAAGTACAGCTTGATCTGACAGGGCTTCAGAGAGAGATAAAATTGGAATTGGTAAGTACAGCTGAGACAAAACGGGCTGTTGTGATCAATCCGGAATGGTCCGCCAAAACGGTGGAAGAGTGAAAACGGGAGGAGAAAAATGGACAAGATAGCGGTATTAATTCCGTGTTATAATGAAGGCCAGACGATTGCCAAGGTGGTCAAGGACTACCGCGAGGCATTGCCGGAGGCAACGATCTATGTATATGACAATAATTCATCGGATCACACGGATGAGATTGCCAGGGAGGCAGGCGCGGTTGTGCGCTATGAATACCAGCAGGGCAAGGGAAATGTCATCCGCAGCATGTTCCGCGACATTGACGCGGAGTGCTATGTCATGACGGACGGCGATGACACCTACCCGGCGGAGGACGCGAGAAAGCTGGCAGACCAGATTTTACAGGGAAAAGCGGATATGGTCATCGGCGACCGCCTTTCTTCGACGTATTTTACCGAAAATAAGCGTCCGTTCCACAATACTGGAAACCGTCTTGTGCGTGGGCTTATCAACCTGATTTTCAAGAGCAATATCAAGGATATTATGACAGGTGCGCGCGCGTTTAACTATGAATTTGTCAAGAGCTTCCCGATTCTTTCGACCGGATTTGAGATTGAGACGGAGATGAGCATCCATGCGCTGGACAAGAACTTTAAGCTGGTGGAGATCCCGGTTGGATACCGTGACCGCCCGGAGGGAAGTGTGTCAAAGTTAAATACATTTTCGGATGGATTTAAGGTGCTTTGCACGATCGCGAGACTCTTCCGGGATTACAAGCCATTTGCGTTCTTTGGATGGCTGGGACTCATTTGTTTTGCGATTGCAACGGCATTTTTCGCGCCGGTGCTCAGCGGCTATCTGGCAACCGGCATGGTGCCGAAGTTCCCGACCCTGATCGCGTGTTCCGGACTCTATGTGATTTCGTTCCTGTTGTGGATCAGTGGTGTGATTCTGGAGGTTATCACGAAGAAACACCGTCAGTTATTTGAACTTTACTTGAACCAGCTGAGCATTTTAAAGAGGAGAAACGGATGAAACGCCGTGTATTTTTAGGGCTTCCGGTTATTTTGGGGATTTTGTTTTATATCTGGTATATATTTCATGCCTCGGACAATGTGGCGTATTCGGATTATATCCGGCTGATCAATTCGTATCTGCCGGATGTGGCAAATCCGGCGAAATTCTTTGTACCGGATATCCTGACGCGCGTTCCGATCACGTATCTGGGGCGCATTATCAATGTGAAACTATTTGGCTATAATACGTATTTTGACATGATTCTGGGTGTTTTGAGCCTGGGTGCGGGCGCGGCGGTGCTGGCGCTCTACGCAGAGCGGAACCGCTCGGTCGGCTATCTTTCCTTCCTGTTGATTCAGTTTGTATATTTCAGCCTGAATAAATGGGAAATGATGACGAACGGGACCGGCTGGGTCTGCACTCTGTCGATCTCCGGATTTTTATTCCATTTTGCAGTCCTTGACCATGCAGCGGCGACCCGGTGCCGGAATATGTCTGACCGGGTGCTTCTGGCAATTCTGCCGATCCTGCTGGTCGTGCTGGTGGCAGGACCGTACAGCGGCGGCTATGCGGTGATTCTGGTGCTGGCATACGGCGCACTGTGGCTGGCGGATCGGCGCGGGGGTGCTGAAACAAGCAGCCGCTCCTGGAGCCGAAAGTGCCGGAGAACCTGGTGCATCGGGGCATTGACAACGGTTCTTGCGATGGTATTATATCTTTGGAGCAGTTCACAGGCAGTTTACGTACACCGTGGAGCAGTGACTGATGTTTCAATCGCTCAGGAATTTGCCGCCCAGCCGCTCTTTTTCCTGCGGTTTCTGCTGAAAGCGGTGGCATCGTCGGTGATCGGCGTGGCGCAGATTCAGGAGCTGGAGGCAGGAAGCCCCTGGTTTGTCCGGCTGCATCTGGTGTATCTGCTGGGGCTGGCAGTGTTTGTTTCGTATCTGCTGGCACTGTATCTGAATGTGCGGTTTCAGCTTTATAAAAAGACTATTTTTCCGCTTCTGTTGGTTCTCAGCGGCGGCTGTAACCATCTGCTGGTGCTGGCGGCGCGGTGGATTTTCCTGAAGGACGAGTACGGGATGTCCTCGCGGTACGAGATACAGTATCAGATGGGAATTGTAGGAATTCTGCTTACGTTTGCACTCGTCTGGAGTATGTGCCGGGAAAAGGCGCAGGAAACAGAGGCAGATAAGGCGAAAACACGCGCACCGGAGAAACGGGCAGTACGCACACCTTTAAAGGTCTGTATGCTGGCATTTACCGTGCTGACGGTCTTTGGAAATGCATGGACAACCCGGGCAGAAATCCGGACAGCGCCGTACCGGAAAGCATATTTACAGGTATCAAGGGAGCTGGGACGGAATTACCGGACGGCGAGCGATGAGGATCTGGAAAACTACCTGCATAACGACCCGGATGCAGTGCGGGATGCGATGAGAATTTTGGAAGAAAACCATTTGAACATATTTCGATAAAAACGATGGACGGAAGGAGAAGTGCAATGAAAGTTGTAATATTAGCGGGTGGATTCGGCACACGAATCAGCGAGGAAAGCCATTTAAAACCAAAGCCAATGATCGAGATCGGAGAACAGCCGATTCTCTGGCATATCATGAAGCACTATTCCCAGTATGGATTCAATGATTTTGTGATCTGTCTGGGCTACAAACAGTATGTAGTAAAAGAGTATTTTGCCGATTATTTCCTGCATACGTCGGATGTGACCTTCGATCTGGCGAAGAACGAGATGCAGGTGCATAACAACTATTCCGAGCCGTGGCGCGTGACGCTGGTCGATACCGGACTGCACACGATGACGGGCGGTCGTATCAAACGTATCCGCGATTACATTGGGGATGAGACGTTCATGCTGACCTACGGCGACGGCGTTTCCAACGTGGATCTGGACGCGCTGGTGGCATTCCACAAGCAGCACGGCAAGATCGCGACCCTGACCGGAGTCAACATCGGACAGCGTTTCGGTGTCATGGATGTTGACAGCGACGGACACATCCGCGAGTTCCGTGAGAAGAACGATGATGACGGCAAGATCGTCAACGGCGGCTTCATGGTACTCGAACCGGGCGTCTTTGACTATATCGAGGGCGATGATACCGTCTTTGAGAAAGCGCCGTTGGAGCAGCTTGCCAAGGACGGACAGCTGATGGTATACCGCCACGACGGTTTCTGGAAATGTATGGATACCCAGCGTGACAAGATGCAGCTGGAACAGATGTGGCAGGAAGGCAATGCGCCCTGGAAGCTGTGGAAATAATATGTTACTGTACACGCATACGTGCCCAGTAACGGAATTTGCCGTGGCTTCGCATTTAAATACGGCAAATTCCTGCTGCCACCACGTTTTCTTACGGCACTTTCGGTTCCAAAAGTGCCTACCCGTGAACAGTAACAATAATATACTGTAAGGGAAAATTCAAGGAATATACACAAATCCTGTAAGAAAGTATGATATAATGAGCGCAGAAGGAAAGAATGCGGCTGCGAAGCAGACATATTCTTTTCTTGCGCCATTAACGAACGAACAGCCATGCGAAGCAGGGCGGTAGAGCGCGATAGCGCGGGTTCGTGAGTGGACGGGTGAGAAATATAATAAGAGCACTCAGCAAAGATAATGGAGTGATGAAATCACGAAATTAATTAAAAAGAGGAAAACCATGGAACTTCTTGATTTTTATAAAGGAAAACGGGTCCTTGTGACCGGTGACACAGGCTTTAAGGGAAGCTGGCTGATCCGCATCCTCCATCTGGCGGGGGCGGAGGTGACCGGCTATGCTCTGAAAGCGCCGACCGAGCCGTCGATGTTTGAGATCCTGCATCTGGGGGAGACGATTCACCATGTGGATGGGGATGTGCGCGATTTTGCCCATTTAAAACAGGTGTTTGATGAGACGAAGCCAGAGATTGTACTCCACTTGGCAGCGCAGCCGATCGTGCGCGAGTCGTACCGGGATCCGGTCGGCACGTATGCGGCGAATGTCATGGGTACGGTTCATGTGCTGGAATGCGCCAGACAGTGTGAATCCGTCCGCTCTCTCGTCAATGTGACGACGGACAAGGTTTATGAAAATAAGGAATGGGAGTACGGTTACCGCGAAAATGACCCGCTGGACGGCTATGATCCGTATTCCAATAGCAAATCCTGTTCGGAGCTGGTGACACACAGCTATAAGCAGTCGTTCTTCACGGACGGCCGCTGCGCCGTTTCAACCTGTCGTGCTGGCAATGTGATCGGCGGCGGTGATTTTGCGGCGGACCGGATCGTGCCGGACTGCGTGCGCGCAGCGGAAAAGAAAGAGCCGATCATCGTGCGGAATCCGCATTCGACGCGCCCGTTCCAGCATGTGTTAGAGCCGCTGTTTTTGTATCTGACGGTGGCAAAGGCGCAGTGGGAAAATGCGGAGCTGGCGGGCTGCTACAACGTCGGACCGGATGACTGTGACTGCGTCAATACAGGACGTCTGGCGGATCTGTTCTGTGAAACATGGGGCGGCGGGATGCATTGGATCAACCGCTATGACGGAGGTCCGCATGAGGCGAATTTTCTGAAACTGGATTGTTCCAAAGTGAAAAAGGTATTTGGCTGGAAGCCGCACTTCCATGTAGAAGAAGCGATGGCTGCGACGGTGGAATGGTCGAAGAAGTGGCTTGCCGGAGCGGATATGCGCGAGGTGACGGATGAGCAGATCCGGGCGTATGCGGCTCGGTTTGAAGAAAAATAAATAGATGCAGGCGGCTGCACGAAAGGTGTGTCTGGCAGCAGGCAGAACGGGTGCGGCAGAGAGCAGTAGCAAAAGCAGGAGGAGAAACATGTCAGAAGAAAAAGTAACCCTGTCGGACGGAAAAGAGGCTGCGCGTCAGCAGATTCTCGATCTGGTGGCAGAGTATTGCGATAAATATCATAATCAGAAAAAAGAATTTACCGAGGGACAGCGGATTCCGTATGCGTCCCGCGTTTACGATAACCATGAGATGGTCAATCTGGTAGACAGTGCGCTGGAGTTCTGGCTGACCTCCGGACGTTACACCGATCAGTTTGAGGCGGGGCTTGCGAAGTACCTGGGCGTCAAATACTGTTCCCTTGTAAACTCCGGATCCTCTGCGAACCTGATCGCATTTATGGCGCTGACTTCCCCATTGTTGGGAGAACGCCGGGTGCGCCGCGGCGATGAGATCATCACGGTTGCGGCAGGTTTCCCGACGACGGTAACCCCGGCGATCCAGTATGGCGCAGTTCCGGTATTTGTGGATGTGACGATTCCACAGTACAATATCGACGCCGACAAACTGGAGGCGGCGCTTTCAGAAAAGACGAAAGCGGTTATGATTGCCCACACGCTGGGAAATCCGTTTGATTTACAGAAGGTAAAAGAATTCTGTGACCGTCATGACTTGTGGCTGGTGGAGGATAACTGTGATGCCCTCGGAAGCCGCTATGAGCTGAACGGCGAGTGGCATTTTACCGGTACGATCGGAGATATCGGAACGTCCAGCTTTTATCCGCCGCACCACATGACGATGGGAGAGGGCGGCGCCGTGTACACGGACAATCCGCTTTTAAACAAGATTATCCGTTCCTTCCGCGACTGGGGACGCGACTGTGTCTGCCCGTCCGGCTGCGATAACCTCTGCGGTCACCGATTTGACCGCCAGTATGGTGAGCTGCCGCTTGGCTACGACCATAAATATGTATACTCCCATTTTGGATATAATTTAAAGGCGACCGACCTGCAGGCGTCGATCGGCTGCGCGCAGCTTGAAAAGTTTCCATCCTTCGTGGAGCGCAGAAAACACAATTTCGCCCGTCTGAAAGCGGGACTTGCCGGAACCGAGGACGCATATATCCTGCCGGTTGCCTGTGAGCATTCCGATCCGAGCTGGTTTGGTTTCCTTCTGACCTGCCAAGAGGGCGTGGATCGGAACAAGGTAGTCAAATATGTCGAGGAAAAGGGCGTGCAGACGCGTATGCTCTTTGCCGGAAACCTGATCAAGCATCCGTGCTTTGATGAGATGCGGAAAGAAAACTGCGGCTACCGCGTAGCCGGAACTCTGGAAAATACCGACCGTATCATGCGCGATACCTTCTGGGTCGGCGTTTATCCGGGCATGACAGATGAAATGATTGATTATATGGCAAAGACACTTCGTGAGGCATGCCGTCAGTAGGGACGGGGACCGCGGCAATTCACAGGCGGGGAGATACTCTGCCTGTAAGAAAATGCCTGTGAAAATGAGCAGCTGTGACAGAGAATGAGCAGTTGCAGAAGAAAATGAGGGGACAACCATCATGAATGAGGAAAAATCAGAGAGCCGCAGGGCGGTCAAACTGCCGCCGTATCCGGGGCTTGAGAAGGTTCACCGGGCGAATCTGCGCCTTTTGAAGGAGATAGACCGGATCTGCCGGAAATACAAGATTTCCTATATGCTGGATTCCGGGACACTTTTGGGCGCGGTGCGTCATGAGGGATTTATCCCGTGGGATGATGATGTCGATCTGGCATTTACACGTGCCAATTATGAGATGTTTTTGAAGGTAGCGCCGCGGGAGCTGCCGGAGGGAATGTCCCTGTTGCGCCCGGAGGAGATCCGGGGTGGCAAGGTGTTTTATGATTTTACAACGCGCGTCATCTATGACAACAGCCGCGTCCATGAGGACAATGAGCAGATGCAGTTTTATGAGGGAAAATTAAACCATCTCTGGGTGGATCTGTTCGTCCTTGACCGCCTGCCGGATAGTAAGGTGGGCGCGTGGAGCGCAAAATTTCTTCAGAAGGTTATTTATGGAATGGCGATCGCACACCGTGATCAGATTGATTTCAGCAAATACAGCCTGATGGATAAGCTGCGGGTTGGTGTGCTGGCAGGTGTGGGGCACCTTGTCCCGATGCCGGTTTTATTTAAGCTGCAGAGACTTGCAGCGGCGAAGGATCGCAAAAAGAAGACGAAACACTGGTATTACAGCAATTACCAGCCGGATTATCTCTATGTAACGCTGGAGGGCGCATGGTGCGAGCGCGCGGTGGATCTGCCGTTTGAGGACACAAAGCTGATGGTGCCGGTGGGCTATGAGCATGTGCTGGAGTGGATTTACGGCGATTATATGACGCTGCCGCCGGTGGAAAAACGGGTTCCGGCACATTCTTCGATAGCGATCGAAATTTTGGATGACCCGGATGCTTAATTGAAAGATGAAATATGAGTAAGAAAGATAAGAAAAAACGGACAGACAGCATGGAAGATAAGAAGAAAAATGAAACCAGACAGTCGACCATGCAGAACAGGATGGAAAATATGAACGGACAGAAACCAAAGACGATCTCGATCGTGATTTCTGTTTACAACGAGGAAAAGGCGCTGCATGAGTTCTATCGGGAGGCAACTCCGGTTTTTGAGGCGCTGCCGTGGAATTACGAACTGATTTTTGTCAACGACGGAAGTGCGGACGCCTCGGGGCAGATTCTGGCAGAACTGGCAGCAGCGGATCCGCGGGTACGTGTGATCAACTTTTCCCGTAACTTTGGCCATGAGGCGGCGATGCTTGCGGGGCTGGACCACAGCAGCGGGGAGGGCATCGTGTGTATGGATGCCGATCTGCAGCATCCGCCGGAATGTGTGGCGCAGATAATCGAAAAATTCGAAGAGGGCTATGAGGTTATCAACATGGTCCGGACGAAAAATAAATCGGCTGGATTCATCAAAAACCTGACGTCTTCTGCTTTTTATAAATTTTTGAACAAGATTTCAGATGTGAAGCTGGAAAATAACGCATCCGATTTCTTTGCGCTGACTGCCAATGCGGCGCAGGTGTTAAAGACCAATTACCGGGAAAAAGTGCGTTTCCTGCGCGGCTATGTGCAGAATATCGGATTTAACCGGACGACCATCGAGTATGAGGCGAGAGCCAGGGTGGCGGGCGAGAGCAAGTACAGCATCCGGAAATTATTTAAATTTTCGATCAATACGATTCTCTGCTTTTCGGATCTGCCGCTAAAGCTCGGCATTTACTCGGGAATTATTGTGGGCTTTCTGGGGCTGCTCGTGATGCTGGAAACGATTTATGAGTGGGCGGTCAAAGGAACGCCCAATGGTTACGCGACGATCGTAGTGCTTTTATGCTTTATGTTCGCGATGCTGTTTGTGATTGTGGGAATTATCGGGGAGTATATCGCGATCCTGTTTACAGAATTGAAGGATCGTCCAATTTATATCGTTCATGATACAAAAGGATTTCCGGAAAAGGAAAGCTGACAGGAAGGAATCGTATGAAGAGATTAAGACGTTTACTGATAAGTTTGATGATTACGGCACTGATGGCTGCCGGAATGCCGATGACGGCATTTGCAAAGCCGGACTGGCCCTCGGATACGGGGATCGAGTCGGAGGCAGGCATTGTCATGGATGCGGACTCCGGGGCGGTTTTATTTGGGCAGAACATCCATGTGCAGAAAGCGCCGGCAAGTATCACGAAAATATTGACGGCGCTCGTAGTCATTGAGAACAGCAGTCTGGATGATACGATCACATTTTCCCACGATGCCGTTTACAACGTGGAAGATGGCAGCGGAAACAAGAACGCCATCGAGGAGGGCGACACGCTTTCGGTGCGCGATTGTCTCTACCTGCTGCTGATGCGTTCTTCCAACCAGGCGGCGAATGCGTTGGCGGAGCATGTGGGCGGAAGCCGCGACGGTTTTGTGAAGATGATGAACGAGAAGACGGCGGAGCTTGGCTGTGAGAACAGCCATTTTGCGAATCCGTCCGGTCTGAATGACGACACACAGCTCACTTCGGTGTATGATATGGCGCTGATCGCATCGGCGGCGTATAAAAATGACACGCTTTTAACGATCAGTAAGGATAAGAGCTACCGATTACCGGCGACGAAGAACAATCCGGACGGTGTGACCATCCAGCCGGAGCACAAGCTTCTTATCACGACTGACACAGAGAGTCCGAACTATTATCCATATGCGGTGGCCGGAAAGACCGGTTACACATCCGTTGCGGGGCAGACGCTTGTTACCTATGCGATCAAGGATGACAGACGCCAGATTGCGGTCACGATGAAGAGTACGCAGGCGACCCATTATCAGGATACGATTGCATTGCTGGATTTCGGCTTTCTACGGTTTGAAAATGTAAATATTTCGGAAAATGAGACGGCATACACAAGCGGCGATCAGCCGGTGCAGATCGGAGACAATAGCTATCAGCCGTCCGATTTATCGATGGATACGTCGGCAGTCATCACGATCCCGAAGGATGCTTCGTTTGCGGATGCGGAGAAGACGGTGGTAACGGATCTGCCGGAGGATGCACCGCTGGGCGCGGTGGCACTGCTTTCTTACAAATACAACGACCGCAAGATCGGACAGGTGTATCTGATCAGCGCATCGGCGGCAGAAGCGGCAGCAAACGGGGAGACGGCTCCGGATGACGGAAATACGGCATCGGATCCGGCAGCATCCAATACAGGCGCGTCCGGAAAACCGAAGCAGGCGAAATCTTCGTTCCACCTGACCCTGCCGAAACTTCCGAAAGTATCGGTGAGAACGGTGCTGATTGTGGTCGTCAGTGTGCTTCTGGCAGCGGCGTGTGCGGCGCTTGTATGGTTGTTCTACCAGCGTCATCAGGAAGAAAAGAGACGCCAGGAGGAGCGGAGAAAACGGAGAAGACAGCGTCTGCAGGAGATCGGCTGTTCGCGGGAAGAGTTTGAAAAACTGCTTGAAAAGCGGATGGGCGCGTCCTACAGGGCGCCTGGCACGGCGGAGGCAGATGAGAGCACAGAGCAGGCGGAGTCTGACATGGATGTGCGATCTGGTTCAGGACAGGTTCCGGCGGCAGATGCAGCCGCGTCCCGGCTGGCAGAGAGTGGAAAAGTAAGAACTGGTTCCACGGAAAAGAAGCCGCTGAAAGAAAAACCTGCACAGAAAGAGGCAGAGGATGCCAAAACACAGCAGGGTGTGCAGGAGGATGACACAGAGCTTACGGTTGAGGATTTGGATTGACAACCTGGATGCGCTAAATGGCGGTAAAATGGTCCAGATGGATTGTTTACGGGAAATTTTGGAAAGTATGAAGATTTTTTGAATTTTTCTAAAATGACTACAAAAACAAAAGGCGATATTATATAATAGCCATGCGGTTCGGGCTGGTTCCGGCTGTGAATGAGTGAATGAAGGGATAGAAGAACACGATGAAAAAACTTCTGATAATGATGGTTGCGTGTATGGCGCTGCTCAGCGGATGCACGGAGAGTACGATTGTAAAACCGACTTCTGAGACGGTAGTCGGAGATCCGAATTTTGAGACCCAGGAAAATGTTGAGATCGACTGGACACAGGTCAGCACGGACGCGGAAGACATGTTCAAGGATACAAGTACCTACGAGTACGGCCGCGATTTCCATTTCTATATGGAGCCGAACAAGAAACAGATCATGCTGATCTGGGTAGTGGCAGATGATCTGCCGGATGATCAGATAGGAACCTATGCGGAAGATTTAATCAAGGGATTCAACGACATTGTCCACACCCAGGACTTCTCGATTGAGATGTCCGGTGAAGATTCCTACGGCGGACTGTGGAAACAGTATGCACTGTCCTACAGCATCGTTCCGGAGAGCGACCAGGATAACGAGGACGCATGGTTTATCAGTGGTTCCTATGAGGCTGGCGCAGATTTCAAACTTCCGGATACCAAAGAGCTGATTTCCAAGGTGAAAGAGAAAGAAGCAGCAGGCGAGTACGATACGACTGAGGCGGAGGAAGAGACAGAGAACGCAGAATAAGAGGTTGTCTGCACAGACACGGGATATTTTCTGTGTATAATTAAGAGAAAAGTGATCAAAAAAGCTGTCATATGAGAAACAGATGAGTGTTCTTCATATGACAGCTTTTATTTACCAGGAACCGAAGTACGTGTTTTCACTCAACAGGTAGTCCGCTGTGATAAGACTCATTCCCCAGTTCAGCCAGAAGCGGCGATAAATCCTGTTTATCTAACGGCATGTTGTCTGTGACGGCGCTGTTTAAAAGCGCATAGACACGGCTGCATTTGTCCAATGTTTCATGGAAGAGATCAACAAACGAGGCGGTTGAGACGCGGGTCGGATCCCACGGGTTGCCCCATGCTTCGTGGTTTAGGTTACAGCTGCTCCGGTAGTCGGTTACGGAGTCCGTTACCATTTTCGCGGAAGCAACTGGGTGGTTGACGAAGATGGATTCGACCTGTGCAATGCCGAATTTTTTCTTGCCGTTCTTGTCCGAGAGTGTCCGGCAGCCGAAGCGCAGCGCCCAGATGGAGCGGTGCACCATCGCCGGAGTAACCTGGAAGTTGTTGCGGTAGGTGATCGGATAATAGGTTTCGTTGATGCAGGAAGCCAGGAAATGGGAAATAAACTGGATTTCCTGTCCATTTAGACAGATCGTGGCGGTCTGGTTAAATTCGGACGGCTTCTTTTTTTTATATTTCCAGAGCAGGATCGCGTCGAGCTCGTTTTCCAGATGTGCGTGCATCCCGTGATGCATGGAGGTCGGGGCATCCACTGGATAGCCGATGCGCCCGTACACGTAAGGATGACAGATCGAATCGGCAATGTAATGGTTTATAAATCCGGCCAGATAGGAGATGGCTTCCTCCTGCTGCTGGCGCGAGCGGATGGTTCCAATACGGCGCAGACAGCACTCAAAAAAGGCGTTTACCTTGTGTTCGTGCATATAGGAACCGACGTTGCGGTAATCGCGGTGGCGCAGGATTGGGATATTATAGAAAAACATATCCGGTCCCTGCAGACCGAGCTGGTAGAGCCAGCGGTATTTGGCGATCGTGTGTTTTAAGGGTGTGAACGGCATATCGTTGTATGCTTTCATGCCGAATATATAGTGCGTGGTAAAACCTGGCATATTGTTTTCATCCTTTCCAGAAGGACAGAGATTTGGAAATTTGTCCGCCTGTCCGATATGCTTATTGTAGCACTGCCGGTCTGGTTTGTCATGGGGTTTGCGGATGTTTACAGAAAGTGTAAGAAAATGTGGATGGAAAGAGAGTTCTCGGAAGGCAATATCACGGCTTGGAGAATAAAATATCATAGTAAATCATAAGATTGGTTTGATAGAGTGAAAATAGATATAGAAAGGTGCTCGGATGGAAGCGCTCAGAATCGTACAGAAAATGGTGTGGGGACCGTGGCTTCTGGGACTGTTTCTGGCGGTTGGAGTCCTCTGCGTGGTGCGTCTGCGGGGATTTCCGATCCGTCATATCAGAGTCTGGTGGGGAGAGACGGTTGGGAGCGGCGGAAAAGGACAGCTTTTGACGACCTGCACTGCGCTGGCGGCGACGGTCGGAACGGGAAATATCACGGGCGTGGCAGCCGCGTTGGCGATCGGTGGTCCGGGTGCTGTGTTCTGGATGTGGGCGGCGGCATTTCTGGGGATGGCGCTGGCATATACGGAGGTTTATCTGGGAATTTTGTATGGGGGCGGACCTTATGTCTATCTGGAAAATGGGGTTGGAAGCTGTTTCGCTGGAAAATGCTATGCCCTGTTTTGCGTGCTGGCGTCGCTTGGAATGGGATGTATGGTACAGGCGGGGGCTCTGGCGGATAGTCTGCGCTATGCAACATCCCTGCCGCCGCTTGGAACCGGTATCATACTGGCAGTTTTGACTGCCGTGGTGCTCTTTGGTGGGGCAAAACGCATCGGATGGACGGCTTCGGTGCTGGTACCGGTATCGGCGGGGCTGTATCTGCTGGCAGGTGGAATCGCCGTGTTCAGCTTTTATGATCAGATACCGGAAGTATTGGTGAAAATTGTGGGCGGGGCATTTGGACTGGCAGATAATGCAGGACAGACGGATGGAAGCAGTATTTTGAATTTTTCAGGAATTTCGGGCGGGATGACCGGGTACGGAATGGCAGCGGCGATCCGGAGCGGGGTATCGCGCGGTGTGTTTTCCAATGAGGCGGGCCTGGGGAGTCTGGCGGTGCTGCATGGGATGAGCGAGGGAAAGGGGAGGCTAAGACAGAGGCAGGAAGCGCAGAAACAGGGAATGTGGGCGATTTTCGAGGTGTTTTTCGATACGATCATAGGGTGCAGCCTGACCGCTTTTTTACTGCTCTGTGTATTTCCACACAATCTGACCGAGAAGATCGATTCCCTGGGCGGCAGCGGCGCGGTGGCGGCGGCTCTGGCAGCCCGTTTTGGAAATGCAGGCGGCATAGTGACGGCGGCGTGCATGGTGCTGTTTGCCTTTGCCACGATCCTTGCCTGGTTTTACATCGGCGATCAGGCACTTGGATGGCTGATGCGGGATGTCCCACAGAAGCGTGCCGACAAAATATGTATTTTGTATCACGGAGGTTATCTTGCCTCAGTCTTTCTCGGCTGCGTCAGCCGGATGGAAGCCGTCTGGGCGGTATCTGATATTTTCAATGGGCTGATGGCGGTGCCAAACCTTGCAGCGCTGGTGGTGCTTGGCAGGAAGGTACGAAGACCGGAACAGTGAGAGAATTGAGGGATTCAGATACAACAAAAGACCTCTCCAGCAGTGAGAGGTCTTTTGGTATTGAAAAAGGGAGGAGAGCTGATATAAACTCAGCTCGGTATTATGAAAAAAATTTGTAAGCATTGCTTGTTGCTATGGTTATAGTATAGGGAAAAATCGTGAAGAAACCATGTTAATTGTGTAAAAGGTTTTTTAATGAAGTGTGAACGAAATATGAACGCGGAACATGGATTCCATGATTACGATAAATATATTTTATGTTCAGAGGATCGAAAATGGCAGCCTGGGCAGGAAGCGCAGATATTTTGCGTGCTTCGTCTGTCAAGACTGCCATAAAAAATACGGGTATAAAGTGTGTCAACAATCCTTATTCCGCTTTTTTAACTGATAAAACGGTTCCGCTGAATGCATCCACTTCACTGACGGTTCCCGTATACGTTACGGTAACTTTATCCCCATCTTTTACATCAGAAAGCCCGTCCGGTTTCTGATCCTGCTCGAAGCTGAATTCATAATCGGTTCCGTCGGCGGTGATCGTAAACATAAAGTCTTTGATGTCGCTGATCGTACCAGTCATTGTGGACTGTTTTGCATCGGCAGTTCCTTCGGATGGAAGAACGGCGTCTTTGGCGTCTTCTTTTAAATCATCCATCGGGCTGCTTTCGTCCATGCCATTCGAGCTGGACTCGGAGGAGGCGGACTGGGACGATTCATTAGCAGTCGGTTCATTCACGTTTTTGGAAGAGCAGGCGGTTGCGAGCGAGAGGATCGCAGCCGCGCCCAGGATAGCAAAATATGTTTTTTTCATAGTACATTACCAACCTTTCTTTTGACTTAGTTTGCTCACAGATGTATGATGCAGGACAGATGATGATTCCTGAGCGCAACATTCATCTTTTCGCATAGAATGTCCATTTCGACATTGTGCTATACATCTTAAGCCATAAATGTGAACGAATTGTGAGGAGAAACTTACGAAATGTAAAGAAAATGGACAAATATGGAACGAAAAACAGTCGATTTTCGAACGTTCTTATGGTATAATGTGACCACTTAATGAGGTATTTTTTAAAATTCAGGAGGAAACATACATGAAAAATCCAGTTGTTACCATTGAGATGGAAAATGGCGATATCATGAAGGCAGAGCTCTACCCAGAGATTGCGCCGAACACAGTCAACAACTTTATCAGCCTGATCAAGAAGGGCTTTTATGATGGTCTGATCTTCCACCGTGTCATCAAGGGCTTTATGATTCAGGGCGGATGCCCGAATGGAAACGGTATGGGCGGTCCAGGGTATACCATCAAGGGTGAGTTCAGCCAGAATGGTTTTACGAACAATTTCAAGCACACCAAAGGCGTTCTCTCTATGGCGCGTGCGATGGACCCGAACTCCGCAGGTTCCCAGTTCTTCATCATGCATGAGACTTCCCCGCATCTGGATGGTCAGTATGCATCCTTCGGGAAGGTAGTTGAAGGTCTGGATATCGTGGACAAGATTGCCGGTGTCCGCACCGACTGGGGCGATCGTCCGCTGAAAGAGCAGAAGATCAAAAAGATGACCGTTGACACCTTCGGCGAGGAGTACCCGGAGCCGGAAAAAGGAAAAGAAAGATAATCTATGACAATCGAACGAGAAGTAACCATTGCGGGACAGACATACCCGGTAATTCTCTCCGATGAAAACGAAGCTCTTCAGGCTGCGAAAGCAGCCGGGAGAGCTATTGTTGGCTTATGGAGGGAAAATGAGGAAAAACAGCCGGCCGACTATTCATTTTGCCTTTACCTTATTACAGACCCTGAAGACGCCGATGAAACATTCCTGGAACGCGTCGTCCGCCGCCATCTGGCTCTCCCGTGGTTCATCGCGGAAACCGACCGCCTCATCATTCGTGAATTTTCCCGGGACGATCCGTTGGAACCGGCATCCGCTGAGGATGCCGACGGAACTTTCTCCGACTGGAACAAACGCGAGGAATACAGGAAACACCAGTACCGCTTTGCCGAGTGCGGTTTGTGGGCGCTGGAACGCCGCGCGGACGGGGTGCTGGTTGGAAAGGCGGGGCTGACAGACGGAGAACTGGGATATCATATTTATGAACCGTTCCGCCGTCAGGGTTATGCGCTGGAAGCCTGCCGGGCGATTGTGAAATACGGGTTTGAAACGTTGGAGCTGGATAAGATCCGGCTTCGCACGAAGCGTTCCAACACGGCTTCACGGATATTGGCGGAAAAAATGGGATTCATTCAGGTACCTTCATCCTGCAAGGATTCTATTGTATTTTGTATGCAAAAAGGATATAATAGCTTGTATACAAAATAATGAAAAAATACAATCTAGTGTGATTACACTAAGGGAACGATGGGAGGAATGACCGATGATCAGGCATCTGGAGCTGAAAGCATATGGAAAGATCAATCTCGGTCTGGATGTAGTCCGCCGGAGAGAAGACGGCTACCACGAAGTGCGGATGATCATGCAGACGGTGCGCGTGTACGACGCGATCGAACTGAACCGGACGGAGGAAGAGGGAATCCGTCTTTCAACGAACCTTTATTATCTGCCGGACAATGAAAATAACTTAGGTTACCGCGCGGCGAAACTTCTGATGGATGAGTTTGGAATCCGCGACGGTGTGGAGATCAAGATGAAGAAATTTATCCCGGTGGCAGCCGGGATGGCAGGCGGCAGCAGCGATGCGGCCGCAGTCCTGTTTGGTATCAACAAGATGTTCGGACTGGGGCTTTCGAAACAGGAGCTGATGGAGCGCGGCGTCCGTCTGGGGGCGGATGTGCCGTACTGTATCATGCGGGGAACAGCTCTTTCGGAGGGAATCGGGGAGATCCTGACACCGCTTCCGCCGATGCCGCAGTGCCGCGTGCTGATTGCCAAACCGGCGGTCAGCGTTTCAACGAAGCATGTGTACGAGAGCTTAAACCTGCCGTCTCTGGGTGCAGAGGCGCATCCGGATATTGATGCGATGCGGGCGGCGATCGAGAAAAAAGACCTCTCCGGCGTCGTTTCACAGCTTGGAAACGTGCTGGAAACGGTGACGATCCCGGAAAATCCGGTGATTCAGACACTCAAAGATAAGATGATGGAGATGGGCGCGGACGGCTCTTTGATGAGCGGAAGCGGTCCAACCGTATTTGGCTTGTTTACGAACCAGACGGCGGCGCAGGCGGCGTATGAGGAACTCCGCTATGGCAGCAGCCAGGATCTGGCGAAACAGGTATACCTGACTAGTTTTTACAACAGGAAGGGGCACGCAGATGGGGAACAATTTTGAGGTTAAAATGAATGAATATCTCCCACTCAGGGATGTGGTATTCAACACACTCCGGCAGGCAATCTTAAAGGGAGAGCTGGCACCGGGCGAGCGCCTGATGGAGATCCAGCTGGCACAGAAGCTGGGCGTCAGCCGCACCCCGATCCGTGAGGCGATCCGCAAGCTGGAGCTGGAAGGACTCGTTCTGATGATTCCGCGGCGCGGCGCGGAGGTGGCGCGGATTTCGGAAAAAAGCCTGAAAGATGTGCTGGAAGTGCGCCGTTCGCTGGAGGAACTGGCGATTGAGCTGGCGTGCCAGCGCATGACGGAAGAAGATATGCAGGCATTGGAAGAAGCACAGAAAGCATTTAAAGCGGCGATTGATCAGGGCGATGCGATGAAGATCGCGGAGACGGATGAGGCATACCATGACGTGATCTACCATTCGACCCGCAACAAGCGTCTGGTGCAGATTTTGAACAACCTGCGTGAGCAGATGTACCGGTTCCGTCTGGAATACATCAAGGACGAGGATAAACGGCAGATTCTGCAGTTAGAGCATGAAAAAATATTGGCAGCACTGCGTCTGCGCCATATGGCGGAGGCAAAGGCGGTAGCCAGGGGGCACATAGATAACCAGGAAATCACGGTACTTAAGAATTTAAAGGAGCGGAAGGAAGTATGACATTTAAAGAATTGTACCTGTCCGGACAGGTTCCATTTGAGGAAATCGATCGCTATATTTCCCGTTGGAACCGGTCGGATGATGAGCGGACACTGGCAAAATATCTCGGTCTCAACGCCGATGAGGAGGATGTCTGGATCGATGACAGCGACGAGGCACTGAAAGAAATGCTGGATAAAAGAGAAAGGGTAGCCGGTACGCCGGTTACCCTTGGAAAGACGGATATTATCGTCAATAAAAATGGATTTGGCGCGCTGCCAATCCAGCGTATTTCTTTTGATGATGCGAAGGTACTGCTTCGCAAGGCGTATGACGCGGGTGTCCGTTTCTTTGATACGGCGCGCTTTTATACGGACAGTGAGGAGAAGATCGGCTATGCGCTGAGCGACGTGCGCGAGCATATCTATATTGCGACCAAGACAGCGGCAACGACGGCGGAAGGTTTCTGGAAGGATCTGGAGACGAGTTTACATAATTTAAAAACAGACTACGTGGACATTTACCAGTTCCACAATCCGGCAGTCTGTCCGAAGCCGGGAGACGGAAGCGGTCTTTATGAGGCGATGCTCGAGGCAAAAGAGCAGGGGAAAATCCGTTTCATCGGCATCACGAACCATCGCATGAGCATTGCGGAGGAGGCGATCGAGTCGGGACTTTACGATACCCTGCAGTTCCCATTTAATTATCTTTCCACCGAGCGGGAGATCGCGTTGGCGAAGGCCTGTGCGGAGCACGAAATGGGATTTATCGCAATGAAGGGTCTGTCGGGCGGTCTGCTGACCAATTCGGCTGCGATCTATGCCTATATGGCACAGTTTGAGAATGTACTGCCGATCTGGGGTGTACAGAAGGAAAGCGAGCTGGACGAATTTTTAAGCTACATCGGCAATCCACCGGAACTGACGGACGAGCTGAAAGCTGTTATTGAAAAAGACCAGAAAGAGCTGGCAGGTGAATTCTGCCGTGGCTGCGGCTACTGTATGCCGTGTCCGGCAGGAATCGAGATCAACAACTGTGCGCGTATGTCCCTGCTTCTGCGCCGTTCCCCGTCAGCGAGATACCTCTCCCCGGAGGGACAGGCGAAGATGAAGAAGATAGAGGACTGCCTGCACTGCGGACACTGCAAGTCGATGTGCCCGTATGGTCTGGATACGCCGAAGCTTTTGGAGGAGAATTATAAGGATTATAAAGAGGTTCTTGCAGGGAAGAGACTGTAAAGAGAGGATAAATGCAAGAGGCATTTTTCCGTTACTGGGCACGTATGCGTGAACAGTAACTAGAAATGTGGTGAAATAGACCAGGGAGGCGGAAACAATGGATATAAATCAGAAACAGAAAGAACGTCTGGAGCAGCAGTTTGCATTTATTCGGGAGATAGATAGGGAGAAATTTATCGGTCGCCAGACGTATCTGACAGACGGCGAGCGGAAGGAAAATGACGCGGAGCACGCATGGCATATGGCGATCATGACGGTGCTTCTGGCGGAGTATTCCAATGAGCCGATCGATGTGCTGAAAACGGTTACCATGCTTCTGATTCACGATCTGGTCGAGATCGACGCCGGCGACACATATGCCTATGATGAGGAGGCGAAGAAAACCCAGCGGGAGAGAGAATTAAAGGGTGCAGAGCGCATTTTCGGAATGCTGCCGCCGGATCAGGGCGAAAAACTGCGCGCTCTCTGGGATGAATTTGAAGCCGGGGAGACGCCGGAAGCACGGTTTGCACATACGATGGACAACATCCAGCCGACGATGCTCAATGATGCTTCCAAGGGAAAGGCGTGGGCGACGCGCGGCGTGCACCTGAGCCAGATTCTTGGAAGAAATAAGAATACCGCCAAGGGCTCGGAGACGCTGTGGAACTATTCCTATGAGAATTTCATTACTCCGAGCCTCCGGGAAGGAAAGATAAAAAACGACACGTTACCCGAAGAGTAATCGAATTGTCGGAGGAAGCATGAGCTTTATCCGGCAGACTGCTGTCAGCGGAAACGGCGTGCGTGGCTGTTATTTTTGAGTTCGAAGAAGATTCTGTCGGTTCGGTGGTTATTTTGGAAGCTGAAGCTGTTCCAGAACGTTCCGAGTGATTGGAGCAAGTCATCGGGTCAGCTTTAGAGGAAATCAGAGCAGTATCTTTCTTGTTTACATCAAAAATGATATGCTTCTTTTGCGACAGCCAGTTCATATCGTTATCAAAAATCAGAGCGTCAGAGACGGAATCGGCGCTCTGATTTTTTGAGTTTTCTTCCGGCATGACACCTCCGGACAGGGCGGGCGGCGGATAGAGAACACCCCACCAGTTGTCGATCACATGAGTCTGCAGGATCGGCGGGGCGATCGCGTACGCCAGGACTTTCTGCTGAATCTGGTTTCTGGTAAAAGTAAGAAGAGGCAGGCAGAAAAGCAGAAATAAGAGCATGGAACATAATGCGAGAAGCGGGAGTATTCCATCGTATATATGGGAAAACTTGCACGAACCGGTGGAAAAATGGCGGCATTTATTGGTAACAGGTGGATGAATCCTGGATGCGGATGACAGAGAATTTTCAGACTGGAACGAAATCACTTGATTTAACATAATGGCTCTCCTTTTACTGAAAGAAATCGAATCTTCTTGTCGCAAGTATTGACAGTTATGGTATAATCTAAACTATATTTTGGAATAGCATTCCGGCGCGTGGTGAAGCAGAAGCTTCCCACACCCGGCAGAAAGGCGGATATTATGAAAAAGAGTGTACTTGTGGTATTTGGCGGACAGTCTTCGGAACATATTGTTTCATGTATGTCGGCAATCAATGTCATTAAAAATATAGATACAGAGCGCTATGATGTAACCCTGATCGGCATTACCGAAGAGGGAAAATGGCTGCTGGTTGACTCGGTCGAGCAGATCGAGGATGAGAGCTGGAGAAAGAACACGACGACCGCGATCCTTTCCCCGGATGCAACGGAGAAATCCGTGATCGTCCTGAAAGATGGTAAGGCGGAGATGATCCGCATTGATGTGGTATTCCCGGTTCTGCATGGACTCTGGGGCGAGGACGGCACCATTCAGGGCATCTTTGAGCTGGCAAAAATCCCGTATGTCGGATGCGGTGTGCTGGCGTCCAGCGTTTCGATGGATAAAGTGTATACAAAACAGATTGTTGACCACACAGGCGTGCGCCAGGCGGCATATGAGCTGGTCATCCGCAAAGAACTTGAAAAGATGGATGAGGTTGTGGCACGCATCGAGAACCGGTTCTCATATCCGGTATTTATCAAGCCGTCCAATGCAGGTTCTTCCAGAGGTGTCAGCAAGGCGTCGGATCGCGAAGAGCTGATTGCAGGCTTAAAGGAGGCGGCGCACCATGACCGCAAGATTCTGGTTGAGGAGACGATCGTCGGCCGTGAGATCGAATGTGCGGTCTTTGGAAATGGCACAGAACCGGTCATCGCTTCCGGTGTTGGCGAGATTCTGGCAGCAGCCGATTTCTATGATTTTGATGCGAAATATTACAACGCAGAGTCCAGAACCGTGGTAAATCCAGAGCTTCCGGGCGATGCGACCGAGCGTGTGCGTCAGGCGGCGAGACGTATTTTCAAGGCGGTAGATGGCTATGGTCTGTCGCGCGTCGATTTCTTTGTGACGAAGGACGGCGAGGTTATCTTCAATGAGATCAATACCATGCCGGGCTTTACCGCGATCAGTATGTACCCGATGCTCTTTGAGGCGGCCGGAATCCCGAAGCCGGAGATGGTGACAAAGCTGATTGAACACGGACTGAAACGCTACGAAGCCTAGAAATAAATAAAAATGTTTCAGAATCCTGAAACAGTGTGAGAGAATCTACTTTTGGACGTTATATGATTCGATATACACAGATGTTCGGGAAAGAATGGAGACATGACCATAAGAATTTTACCGAAAGGAAGGTAAACATGGATAGAAATGCCCCGATCGGAGTTTTTGATTCAGGCATCGGCGGTCTGACGGTAGCCCGTGAGATCATGCGTCAGATGCCGCAGGAGCGCATCGTATACTTTGGAGATACGGCGCGCGTTCCATATGGAAGCAAATCGCAGGAGACGGTGCTGCGCTATTCCCGCCAGATCATCCGTTTTCTGAAAACACAGGGAGTCAAGGCGATCGTGATTGCCTGCAACACGGCCTCGGCGTGTGCACTGGAGACGGTCAAACAGGAATTGGATATCCCGATCATCGGGGTTATCTACGCGGGCGCGCGCACGGCCGCCGAGGCAACCCATAATGGAAAGATTGGCGTGATTGGAACCGAGGCGACCATCCGGAGCGGTATTTATACCAGAGAAATGCAGAAGCTGCGCCCGGATATTGAGGTCATTGGAAAACCGTGTCCGCTCTTTGTGCCGCTGGTGGAGGAAGGACTCTTCCATGATTCGGTAACAGACGAGATTGCCTCCCGGTATCTTTCTTCGCTGAAAGAAAAATACATTGATACGCTGGTTATGGGATGTACGCATTATCCGCTGCTGCGTTCGACGCTGCACCGGCTGATGGGTGACGAGGTGACTTTGGTAAATCCGGCATATGAGACGGCAGTTGAACTTAAAACTCTGCTGCGGGACATGGATCTGACACGCAGTTCGGAGGATCTGGAACGTTTTTCGGAGGAAAACAGCCGCCGCGCTGCTGCCGGGGAGCCGATTCTTGACCAGTATCAGTTCTTTGTCAGCGACCGGGCGGAGAATTTCACGCGTTTTGCCAAGGCGATTCTGCCAAAAGAGGTAAAAGACACGAAACAGATTAACATTGAGGAGTATTAAAATATGACGAAAGATGTGCTTGTATCCGTGCGCGGTGCCCATATTGCGGACGGGGAGACGAATAACCTGGAGGTTATCATGGCAGGCAGCTATTATTTCAAAAATGGCAAGCATTATATCATCTATGATGAGATACTGGAGGGCGAGGAAGGAAGCATCCGCAATACCATCAAAGCCAATGCGGACAGCGTCGATATGATCAAGGGAGGCGATGCGCGGGCGCATATGATTTTTCAGGAGAACCGTCCGAATGTCAGCTGTTATGTGACTCCATACGGTCAGATGATCGTGGGTGTCACGACCGACCGCATCAAGATCAATGAAGGTCCGGATCATCTGAAAATCCAGATTGATTATACGCTGGAACTCAACTATGAGCAGACCAGCCAGAGCCATATTGAAATTGATGTGAAATCGAAGGCGACGGCGAAATTGAACCTGAAAGAGCAGTAAATATAAAAGAATATAGAAACAAAGAAATAAAATCGATGAATCAAAAATCCCGGAAACGTGCAATCAGTTACATTTCCGGGATTTTAAGATCCATTATTTATTTTTCTTGGACTTGGAAGATTCTTTCTTTGCTGCCTCTTCTGTATTTTTCTTGAAACGGTCAAAGAATTTTTTCTTCTTCGGCAGCGGCGGGATGCCTCCGCGCACGCTCTTAATCTCTGTGATATAAAGACCGCTGATGACAACCTTTGCCTCGGTGCGGAGCGGTAACTGAAGGAATACCTTCTCATCCGCGATCATGGTCACAACCTTCGGTCCGATCTTAGCCTTTACGATCGGGAGCTTCGCCCACTTCATATACCATGGAGTCTGGTCAATAACCATCTTCGGGAGACCGGAATCTCCGATTTTCAGTTTCTTTTTGTCAATCGCCAGAATCGAAACAGTCTGTTTCGAAGCGTCGATCATAGTCTGCTGCTCTGCCTGACGTTTCTGCATCCGGGAACCCAGAATATACAGTACGACAAGAAGGATAGCCAGAATGACGATAATAACTAGCAGTACATTCCAAAATGACATATATATATACCTCCGTTGTAGATAGCGGCGGGACGCAAATCCAATCCCATTTCGCAGAAATAACGAAAATAGCCGCGCAATTACTATGTATTATAGCATTGGAGAGGGGAAATGGCAAGAAAAATAGACGGGTAACTATGGCGATGGGGACTTAAAAATAAAAAAAACCAAAATCATGTTATCCCGCCATTTCATCGTAATGATAATGTGGATGATGGAATCCTGATAGAAAGATAAGTGCATTAAGGTGGGCATAATTTATTGAAAAGATTTGTTTGCACTAATCAGAAAAGGCAGGGCTGTAAGTGCTGGCAGGGTCAGAAAACCTGCAAATAGCTTGACAATTAGAGTGACTGTGTGATATGCATATGATAGTTGATATATGAGGGATGATAACATATATTAGCATTGAAGTTGATGGATGTGAGGGAAGTATGGTAGAAAAACAGCTGGGGTATAAATACCAGGTATATAACGAAATAAAAAAGGGGATCATGACGGGCGTTTATCCCCCGGGGTTCGTGATGAATGAGAGAAAATTGTCAGAAGAACTCGGAATCAGCCGCACGCCGATCCGTGAGGGGATGCAGATGCTTGCCAGAGATGGCTGGCTGCAGATGGAAACATACAAGGGAACGGTGGTGCGTGAATTTGACCCGCATTATATGTGGGAGCTGACTCGTGTCAGAAGCGCGCTGGAGTTATCTGCGATCGAGGATGCTGTGAAAAATGTCACAGAGAAAGATCTGAAATGTCTGGAAGAGATTCAGGAGAAACAGAAGGAAGTCCTGGAACATTATGATATTACGAGATTTATTCAGCTGGATCGGGAATTTCATACCTATATCTACCAGATGAGCCAGAACCGTGAGCTTTTAAAACTGCTGAGCAATTATTATGATATGTTCCGCTTTATGGGAATGCAGGCAGTGAGGGGAACGGATAAACGGCGTCAGACAACGATCGATGAACACCAGGGAATTTTAGACGCTTTGAAACAGAAAAATGTGGAAGCGGCAGTTCGGGCGATGAAGATCCATATGGAGGAAACAGAAAAAAATATCAACCAGAACCATGCAATGAAGCAAAATGTCAGATAAAATTGGAAGATCATCCAAAAAGAGATTTCGGTTTTTGTGAAAAGAGTAGATTGACGATAAAAAAAGAGAGTGTTATTATTCTAATTGTTGGTATACCAAATACCGAATACCAAATACCGTAAAATGGAGGTCAGGTATGAGAGTTGCGATGATTCAGATGGATATGCAGTTGGGGAAGCCGGAGGCAAATTTTGAAAAAGCAGAAAAGCTGGTCCGGATGGCTGCAGAGCTGAAACCGGATGTGATCACACTTCCGGAGACATGGAACACCGGTTTTTTTCCGAGAGAAAATCTGAAAGAGGTGTCGGATGTGAATTTGGAACAGACCAAAAAGCTGTTTTCCAGATTGGCGAAAGAATACCGTGTCAATATAATTGCCGGTTCCGTGGCAAATTGCCGGGATGAGAAGATTTATAATACAGCCGCTGTCTTTAACCGGGACGGCGAAGTGGTGATGGAATATGACAAGGTGCATCTGTTCAGCCCGTCCGGCGAACATGAGTATTTTGAACATGGAAAAAACATCTGCAATTTTGAATTGGATGGAATCCCGTGCAGTCTGGTAATTTGTTATGATATCCGGTTCCCGGAACTGATTCGTTCCGAGATGCTTGCGGGTTCAAAAGTCCAGTTTGTGGTAGCACAGTGGCCGGATACGAGACTTCTTCACTGGGATACCTTGAACAGGGCGAGGGCAATTGAAAGTCAGAGCTTTTTATGCTGTACTAATTCGGTCGGAACGGCTGGAAATACAAAGTGCGGCGGACATTCTGCCGTCTATGGACCGATGGGAGAGTGCTTGGTGCTGGGCGGAGAAGCGGAACAGATACTGATGGCAGATATGGAGATTGGAGCAGTCGATGGGGTCAGAGATTCGATCAATGTTTATCGGGATCGGCTGCCGGAAGTATATAAGATATAAAAGAGGGAATGGAATAAGGAGGAAACAGGATGGATACAATGTGTTTTACGGTTCAGGGAAAGAACGGAGAAAAGCCGCTGGAGCTGAATTATGAGAGGGTGTTTGCCATTGGATATGCAGGCAGAAACATTGAAAAGACGATGGAGCATATCAAAGAACTGGAACGGGAATTAGGCGTTCCGGCACCGAAGAAAATACCGACCATTTTCCAGTGTGGCAATTACGTTTTAACACAGGAAAAGAAACTGGAGTTTGTGGGCGAAAAGACCTGTGGAGAAGTCGAGTATGTGATTGTCATTAAAGATAAGACGATTTACATCGGATTGGGAAGCGACCACACAGACCGGGAGCTTGAGGCAGCCAGTGTTCCAAAAGCGAAACAGATTTGTGCGAAGCCGATTTGCGATACCGTTTGGGAGTACGAGGATGTCAAGGATCACTGGGATGAGATAGAGCTTCATTCCTGGCAGACATTGGATGGAACGGAAGTTTTATATCAGGAGGGAACGTTGTCAGATATTCTCCCGGTGGAAACCATCTTAAAAGAACTGGACGAGCGGGTTGGCGGAATTGATAATTGTGTGATCTTTTCCGGAACGGTGCCGGTCAAGGATGGATTCCGTTTCGGCAGTAAATTCCGCTATGAGATGGAAGATAAAAAGCTGAACCGGAAGTTATCGTCGGAGTATGAAGTGGATGTCATCAGCGAGGAGGAACGGTAATGAAAAAAGGTTGGGCAGGGACGTTCGCGGCACTTGTCTTGGGAGCAACGGTGTTGACCGGCTGCGGCAGTACATCAGACAGCGGACATATCAAGTTGAAAATAGCGACAGTTGGAAATGAGAAGCACCAGTCAACGATGGCGGCAGCGGCATTTCAGGAAAAGCTGGAGGAACTGGCAGGTGATCGGTTCGAAGTGACGATTTACCCGAGCGCGCAGCTGGGCGGTGAGCGCGAAATGGCGGAAGGCGTCAAGATTGGTTCGATAGAGCTTGCGATTGTAACAACGGATGGCGCGCTTCCAAGCTTCGTGCCGGAGACGCAGGTTCTGGCAATCCCGTATCTCTTTGCGGATAAGCAGGAAGCATACTATGTCCTGGATAATACGCTGCAGAAAGAACTGGAACCGAAGTTTGAGGCACAGGGCTTTAAACACCTGGGTTTCTGTGAGTTAGGCTTCCGTCATTTTACGAATAATAAAAAAGAAGTGACCAAGGCATCCGACATGAAGGGATTATCGATCCGTGTACAGGAGTCTCCGATCTGGTTCTCATTGGCAGATCACCTTGGATTTATTGCGACGCCGATCGCATTTAACGAGCTTTATACTGCTCTTCAGCAGGGAACCGTAGATGGTCAGGAAAACCCGATCGCGTCTATTTCCAGTTCTGCGTTTGATGAAGTGCAGAAATATATGGTTCTGGATGGTCACACATATGCGCCGGAAAGCATGATCATGAACCTTGACTTTTATAATAAACTGACCGATGAAGAGCGCGCTTGGATCGATGAGGCGGCTGAATACGCAAAAGATACACAGCGTCAGGAAGTAACGGACATGGAAGAAGAGATGCTTGCGTCGATTGAAGCGAACGGCGTAAAGGTATGCAAGGATCCAGATTTACAGTCCTTCCAGGATGCAACGGCCAGCCTGTATCAGGAACCGGCTGTAACGGCACTGGTTCCGCCGGAATTGACGGAAAAGGTAAAACAGGCGGTTGAAGAGTATAGAAATACGCATGGGAAAGAATAGGGGGATGGGAAATGTCTGGTCTGGTCGATAAGATTACAAAAGCTGTCATGGGAATCAGCGCGATTGTGGTATTTGTCATTACCTTTTTACAGGTTTTATGCCGCTTTGTTTTAAAATCTCCGCTTCCGTGGAGTACGGATATCCTGCGTTTGGCATTTACCTATCTGGTATTCTGGGGCGCTGCGTGGTGTGTGCGGGAAAAGGAACACCTGAACGTGGATGTTCTGCTGATGTCGTTTCCAGTTAAAATCCGCAAGGTGGTGGAACTGGGAATTGACCTGGTATTGTCTCTCTTTTTCATTTTTATGATTGTATTTGGAATTAAATTCTGTGCGTTTGGATGGACGCAGACGACTTCCTATCTGCCGATTCCAATGAGTGTTTACTATGCAAGTATTCCAAGTGCCGGAGCGATTATGCTGTTCTATATGATTAAAAATATGGCAGAGCAGCTGAAAAAGAATGATTAGGAGGGAAAGGTATGATTTATATTGTCTTATTATTTGTCTTGTTTTTAATAGGAATTCCGATCTGCTTTTCACTCGGAATGGTATCGGTGGCTGGAATTATCCAGGGAGGAACCCCGTTAATTGTTGTTATCCAGAGAATGTTCACCGGTGCTGACAGCACGGCGCTGATTGCGATTCCGCTGTTTATCCTTGCCGGAGGTCTGATGGTTCAGGGCGGTATTTCCAGAAGAATCGTCGATTTTGCCGATGCGCTGATCGGACATTTTCCAAGTGGTCTGGCACTGGTAAGTATTCTGGCGTGTATGTTCTTTGCGGCGATCACAGGTTCTGCGATCGCGGCAACCGCAGCGATCGGTGGCATTATGATTCCGATCATGCGTGAGAAAAACTATGAAGATACGTTTTCGGCTCCGTTAATCGCCTGCGGCGGTTCGATTGGACCGATCATTCCTCCGAGTATTCCACTTCTGCTATACGGAACGATGGCAGGTGTGAGCGTTGGTAAATTGTTTATCGGTGGATTTATCCCGGGCATTATCATGGGACTCGGACTGATGATTTACAGTTATTATGTAGGAAAAAAGAGACATTATGTAGGACGTGAGAAAAAGGCGAGCCGTGAGGAGAGAATCCGTACCGGAAAAGATGCCCTTCTTGCCCTGATTATGCCGATTATCATCATTGGAGGTATCTTATCTGGTATTTTTACGGCAACCGAGTCCGGCGCTATCGCGTGTGCATATGCGATTATCATCGGCGGTTTTGTTTACCGGGAGTTAAAGCCGTCCAAGATGTTTGACCTCTTTGTGGACTGTGCAAAATCAACGGGACAGGTTTTAATCGTTGTGTCCTGTGCGAGCCTGTTTACCTGGGTTATCACGGTTGCACAGGTTCCGCAGACCGTCAGCGCCCTGCTGTCCAGCACGGTCAGCAACAAATATGTATTGTTGATGATCATCAATGTGATTCTGTTAATTGCAGGCACCTTCATCGATACGACAAGCGCGCTGGTTATCTTTACCCCACTCTTCCTGCCGCTTGTTAAGGCAATGGGAATTGACCTGATCCATTTTGGCCTGGTCATGGCAGTCAACCTGACAATTGGTATGTGTACGCCTCCGCTGGGCGTGTGCCTGTTTGTATCGGGATCGATTGCCAAGGTAAGCCTGAAAGACCAGATGCGGGATTTGCTCCCTATGTTAGCAGTCCTTCTGATTGTCCTTTTGGTGATTACCTATATTCCACAGACCGTTACATTTTTACCGAATTTATTTGCATAAAATTTCTATAAAAAATCGGACGCCGCTATCATCTGGGGAGCGGCGTCTGTTGTCTGTCCGGATTCTGGCGTTTCTTGAGAAAACTTTTTCATAATCATTCCAAATTTATTCCAAATCTATCAAAAAAACCACTTGACACCCATCAAATCCCATGCTAAGATGGAGAATGCACTATTGTGGAAAACTGTGTTTTCCGGGTATTCGTATGCCCAAATGACAGTGCAGCTCCGTCAGCATGAAACAAGGCTGGTTCGGAGATGGAAAAATGCAAACCATAGAGATAGAAAGAAAACAGGGGTGAAACATCGAATGGAGAAAAGCAGGATGCGTCCGGTAAAAACCGGTAAAGGTGTAAGGATGACCTTCTCAAGACAAAAAGAAGTTCTGGAAATGCCGAATTTGATTGAGATTCAGAAAAACTCGTATCAGTGGTTCCTGGATGAGGGACTGAAAGAAGTGTTTGCTGATATCTCCCCGATCACGGATTTCGCAGGTCACTTGAGTCTGGAATTTGTGGATTTTACACTGTGTAAAAACGATATCAAATATACGATCGAAGAGTGCAAAGAGCGCGATGCGACCTATGCAGCTCCTCTGAAGGTAAAGGTAAGACTTTGCAATAAAGATAAAGATGAGATCAATGAACATGAGATTTTCATGGGTGATCTTCCACTTATGACCGACACCGGCTCCTTCGTTATCAACGGAGCGGAGCGAGTTATCGTCAGCCAGCTTGTTCGTTCCCCTGGTATTTATTATGGAATCGCGCACGATAAGATCGGTACAGAGTTATACAGCTGCACCGTTATCCCGAACCGGGGTGCCTGGCTGGAGTATGAGACAGATTCCAACGACATTTTCTACGTGCGTGTAGACCGGACCAGAAAAGTTCCTGTTACTGTTCTGATCCGTGCTCTTGGTTACGGTACTAACGCCGAGATCATTGACCTGTTCGGCGATGAGCTGAAACTGGAGAAGAGCTTCGAGAAGGATCCGTCCAACAACTACCAGGATGGTCTTCTGGAATTATATAAGAAGATTCGTCCGGGTGAGCCGCTTTCCGTAGACAGCGCAGAGAGCCTGTTAAACAGCATGTTCTTCGATCCGCGCCGCTACGATCTGGCAAAGGTAGGTCGTTATAAATTCAATAAAAAGCTTCACTTTAAGAACCGTATCGTAGGTCACGTTCTGGCTGAGGATGTGGTTGATACAACTACCGGAGAGATTCTGGCGGAGCAGGGAACAAAGGTCACCAAGGAACTTGCTACTGACATCCAGAACGCAGGCGTTCCGTTTGTATGGATTCAGGGTGAGAAGAAGAATCACAAGGTTCTTTCTAACATGATGGTAGATCTGGGCGCTTATGTGAATTTCGATCCGGAAGAAGTAGGCGTCACAGAGTTAGTATTCTATCCGGTTCTCCAGGGTATTCTGGAAGAAAATGCCGGCGCTTCTGATGAGGAGTTAAAAGAGATTATCCGCAGAGATATCCATGACCTGATTCCGAAGCACATTACGAAGGAAGATATCATCGCTTCCATCAACTACAACATGCATCTGGAAGGCGGCATCGGCAATCCAGATGATATCGACCATCTGGGCAACCGTCGTATCCGTGCGGTCGGCGAGCTGCTTCAGAACCAGTACCGTATCGGTCTGTCCCGTATGGAGCGTGTGGTACGTGAGCGTATGACAACACAGGACATGGAAGGTGTTTCTGCCCAGTCCCTGATCAATATTAAGCCGGTTACAGCAGCAGTCAAGGAGTTCTTCGGAAGTTCCCAGCTGTCCCAGTTCATGGATCAGAACAACCCGCTGTCCGAGCTGACCCATAAGAGACGTCTTTCCGCCCTGGGTCCTGGCGGTCTGTCAAGAGACCGTGCCGGATTCGAGGTACGAGATGTACACTACACACACTATGGCCGTATGTGCCCGATCGAGACACCTGAGGGACCGAACATCGGTCTGATCAACTCCCTGGCATCTTACGCACGTGTCAATGAGTACGGTTTCATCGAAGCTCCGTACCGTGTAGTAGATAAAACCGATCCGTCCAACCCGGTTGTTACGGATGAGGTTGTATACCTGACAGCAGACGAGGAAGATAACTTCGTTGTTGCACAGGCAAACGAGCAGTTAGACGAAGAAGGACACTTCGTCCACAATAACGTATCTGGTCGATTCCGTGAGGAGACCTCCGAGTTCCAGAAGAAGAAAATCGACCTGATGGACGTATCCCCGAAGATGGTATTCTCCGTAGCTACTTCCATGATTCCGTTCCTGCAGAACGACGATGCGAACCGTGCTCTGATGGGATCGAACATGCAGCGTCAGGCGGTACCGCTTCTGACCACCGAGAGAGCCGTTGTCGATACCGGTATTTCCGCGAAGGCAGCTGTTGACTCCGGTGTGTGTGTCGTTGCAAAGAATGCCGGTGTGGTTGAGCGCTCCGCTTCCAACGAGATCATCATCAAGAGAGATTCCGATGGAAACCGCGATGTATACCATCTGACAAAATTCAAGAGAAGTAACCAGTCCAACTGCTACAATCAGAAACCGATTGTATACAAGAATGACCATGTCGAAGCTGGCGAGGTTATCGCAGATGGTCCGTCCACCTGCAACGGTGAGATCGGTCTGGGCAAAAACCCGCTGATCGGCTTCATGACCTGGGAAGGCTACAACTACGAGGATGCCGTTCTTCTGTCTGAGCGTCTGGTTCAGGAGGATGTATATACCTCCGTCCATATCGAGGAATACGAGGCAGAAGCACGTGATACCAAGCTGGGACCGGAAGAGATCACAAGAGATGTTCCGGGTGTCGGCGAGGATGCACTGAAAGATCTGGACGAGCGCGGTATCATCCGCATCGGTGCAGAGGTTCGTGCCGGTGATATCCTGGTAGGTAAGGTTACTCCGAAGGGAGAGACCGAGCTGACCGCAGAAGAGCGCCTGTTACGTGCGATCTTCGGTGAGAAGGCAAGAGAGGTTCGTGATACCTCCCTGAAAGTACCGCATGGTGCATACGGTATCATCATTGATGCGAAGGTATTTACAAGAGAGAACGGCGACGAGCTGGCTCCGGGTGTAAATAAGACCGTTCGTATCTACATTGCACAGAAGAGAAAGATTTCCGTCGGCGATAAGATGGCTGGCCGTCATGGTAACAAGGGTGTCGTTTCCCGTGTACTTCCGGTTGAGGATATGCCGTTCCTTCCGAATGGCCGTCCGCTCGACATCGTACTGAACCCACTGGGCGTACCGTCCCGTATGAATATCGGACAGGTCCTGGAGATTCATTTAAGCCTTGCTGCCAAAGCACTTGGTTTTGATGTATCCACCCCGATTTTCGACGGTGCAGACGAGAAAGATATTCAGAACACTTTGGAGATGGCAAATGACTATGTCAACACCTCCTGGGAAGAGTTCGAAGCAAAATATAAAGATATTGTAGATCCGGAAGTTATGGAGTATCTGGGTACCCATCTGGAGCACAGAAAACTCTGGAAGGGCGTTCCGATCGGACGTGACGGTAAAGTCCGCCTGAGAGATGGACGTACCGGCGAATACTTCGACAGCCCGGTTACAATCGGACACATGCATTACCTGAAACTGCATCATCTGGTTGATGATAAGATTCATGCACGTTCCACAGGTCCTTACTCCCTCGTTACACAGCAGCCGCTGGGTGGTAAAGCCCAGTTCGGTGGCCAGCGTTTCGGAGAGATGGAGGTTTGGGCTCTGGAGGCGTATGGCGCATCCTACACGCTGCAGGAGATCCTGACCGTGAAGTCCGATGATGTGGTAGGTCGTGTGAAGACATACGAGGCAATCATCAAGGGCGAGAATATTCCGGAGCCGGGTATTCCGGAGTCCTTCAAGGTACTCTTAAAAGAGCTTCAGTCCCTGGGTCTGGATGTCAGAGTTCTGGCAGAAGACGGTTCCGAGATCGAGCTCAAGGAGAACATCGACGAAGGCGATACCGATCTTCGTTCCGTCATCGAGGGTGACAGCAAGCGTTACTCTCAGAATGAGTCCTTCGGCAACTACGGTTACCAGGAGCAGGAATTTAAAGATGGTGAGCTGACCGATGTAGAGCACGATGAGTATACAGCAGAGGCAGACGGCTATACGGACGATGACTATGCAGACGTTTCCGATGATAATGGATCTGACGACGAAGAATAATCGATAGGAGGGAGTACCGCTCATGCCAGAGACAAATGAAACATATCAACCATTGACATTTGACGCAATCAAGATCGGTTTGGCATCCCCTGAAAAGATTCTGGAGTGGTCTCACGGCGAGGTTAAAAAGCCGGAGACCATCAACTACAGAACATTAAAGCCGGAGAAAGACGGCCTGTTCTGTGAGAGAATCTTTGGACCGAGCAAGGACTGGGAGTGCCACTGTGGTAAATATAAAAAAATCAGATATAAAGGTGTTATCTGTGACCGCTGCGGCGTTGAGGTTACAAAAGCCAGCGTCCGCCGTGAGCGCATGGGTCATATCGAGCTTGCAGCTCCGGTTTCCCACATCTGGTATTTCAAGGGAATTCCGAGCCGCATGGGGCTGATTCTGGACATTTCTCCGAGAACTCTGGAGAAGGTTCTGTACTTCGCTTCCTATATCGTGCTGGATCCGGGACAGACCGGACTGCAGATGAAGCAGGTTCTGTCTGAGAAGGAGTACCGTGACGAGATCGAGAAATACGGTTACGGTTCTTTCCGTGTCGGCATGGGTGCCGAGGCGATTCAGGAGCTTTTAAAGGCGATCGACCTGGAGAAGGATTCTGAGGATCTGAGAAACCAGTTACAGGATGCAACTGGACAGAAGCGTGCCCGCATCATCAAGCGTCTGGAAGTCGTAGAGGCATTCAGAAATTCCGGCAACAAACCGGAGTGGATGATCATGACCGTTGTCCCGGTTATCCCGCCGGATATCCGTCCGATGGTACAGCTGGATGGCGGACGTTTCGCAACTTCCGACTTAAACGACCTGTACCGCCGTATTATCAACCGTAACAACCGTCTGGCAAGACTTCTGGAGCTCGGCGCACCGGATATCATCGTGCGCAACGAGAAACGTATGCTTCAGGAGGCAGTTGACGCATTAATTGATAATGGCCGCCGTGGCCGTCCGGTTACCGGTCCTGGCAACCGTGCCCTCAAGTCCCTTTCCGATATGTTAAAGGGTAAACAGGGACGTTTCCGTCAGAACCTGCTGGGTAAACGAGTTGACTATTCCGGACGTTCTGTTATCGTCGTAGGACCGGAGTTAAAGATTTACCAGTGCGGTCTGCCGAAAGAGATGGCGATCGAGCTGTTTAAACCGTTCGTTATGAAAGAGCTGGTTTCCAACGGAACCGCTCATAACATTAAAAATGCAAAGAAGATGGTAGAGCGCCTTCAGCCGGAGGTTTGGGACGTTCTCGAGGATGTAATCAAAGAGCATCCGGTTATGTTAAACCGTGCTCCTACACTGCATCGTCTGGGTATTCAGGCATTCGAGCCGATTCTGGTAGAAGGTAAGGCAATCAAGCTGCATCCGCTTGTTTGTACCGCATTCAACGCCGATTTCGATGGCGACCAGATGGCGGTACATCTTCCGCTTTCCGTGGAGGCACAGGCAGAGTGCCGTTTCCTGCTGCTTTCTCCGAATAACCTGTTAAAACCGTCCGATGGTGGTCCGGTAGCCGTTCCTTCTCAGGATATGGTACTTGGTATTTACTATCTGACCCAGGAACGTCCGGGCGCCAAGGGCGAGGGCATGGCATTCAAGAGTATCAACGAGGCGATTCTTGCATACGAGAACAAGGTTGTTACCCTGCATTCCCGTGTCAAAGTAAGAGTAACCCGCACGATGCCGGATGGCACAACGAAGACTGGTATCATCGAGTCTACCGTTGGACGTTTCATCTTCAACGAGATCATCCCGCAGGATCTGGGCTTCGTAGACCGTTCCCAGAAAGAGAACGAGCTGAAACTGGAAGTTGACTTCCACGTAGGCAAGAAGCAGTTAAAGCAGATTCTGGAGAAGGTTATCAATGTCCATGGTGCAACCCAGACAGCGATCACCCTGGATGATATCAAGGCGATTGGCTACAAGTTCTCTACACGTGCAGCCATGACCGTATCGATTTCCGATATGACCGTACCGGCAAGCAAGCCGAAGCTGATTGCTGACGCGCAGGCAACGGTTGACCATATCGCAAAGAACTTCCGCCGTGGTCTTATCACAGAGGAAGAGCGTTACAAAGAAGTTATCGAGACCTGGAAGGCAACCGATGATCAGCTGACTCACGACCTGCTGACAGGACTTGACAAATATAACAACATCTTCATGATGGCTGACTCCGGTGCGCGAGGATCGGATAAGCAGATTAAACAGCTTGCTGGTATGCGAGGACTGATGGCAGATACGACCGGTCATACGATTGAACTTCCTATCAAGTCCAACTTCCGTGAGGGTCTGGACGTACTGGAGTACTTCATCTCCGCACACGGAGCTCGAAAAGGTATGTCCGATACGGCTCTGCGTACTGCCGACTCTGGTTACCTGACCAGACGTCTGGTAGACGTATCCCAGGATCTGATCGTCCGCGAGGAGGACTGCTGCTGGGATAAGCCGGAGATTCCGTATATGGAGATCAAGGCATTCATGGATGGTCAGGAGACCATCGAGACATTGCAGGAGCGTATCACAGGACGTTTCATCGCTGAGACAATCACAGACCCGGATACAGGTGAAGTGGTGATTGAGAAGAATCATATGTGTACGCCGAAGCGTGCAGCGGCTGTTATGGCAGCATTGAAGAAACAGGGCAGAGATTCCATCAAGATCCGTACCGTCCTGACCTGTAAATCCCATATCGGTGTGTGTGCGAAGTGCTACGGTGCCAACATGGCAACCGGTCAGCCGGTCCAGGTCGGTGAGGCAGTCGGCATCATCGCGGCACAGTCTATCGGTGAGCCTGGTACACAGCTGACCATGCGTACGTTCCACTCGGGCGGCGTTGCCGGTGGCGATATCACACAGGGTCTTCCGCGTGTCGAGGAGCTTTTCGAGGCACGTAAGCCGAAGGGACTTGCTATCATCGCTGAGTTCGGCGGTGTGGCAACCATCAAAGATACCAAGAAGAAACGTGAGATCATTATCACGGATAATGAGACGGGCAATTCCAAGACATACCTGATTCCTTACGGCTCCCGTATCAAGATTCAGGACGGCGCGGTTCTGGAGGCTGGTGACGAGCTGACCGAAGGTAGCGTGAACCCGCACGATATTCTGAAGATCAAGGGCGTCCGCGCCGTACAGGATTACATGATCCAGGAAGTACAGCGTGTATACCGCTTACAGGGTGTAGAAATCAACGATAAGCATATCGAGATGATCGTACACCAGATGTTAAAGAAGATTAAGATTGAGGAAAGTGGAGATTCCGACGTACTGCCGGGCGTATCCATGGATGTACTCGATTTCAACGAGATGAACGAGGCGCTGGAAGCCGAGGGCAAAGAGCCGGCGATCGGACGTCAGGTTATGCTGGGTATCACCAAGGCATCTCTGGCAACCGACTCCTTCTTATCCGCTGCATCCTTCCAGGAGACAACCAAGGTTCTGACCGAGGCTGCCATCAACGGAAAGGTAGATAAGCTGATTGGTCTGAAGGAGAACGTTCTGATTGGTAAGCTGATTCCGGCTGGTACCGGTATGAAGCGTTACCGCTCTATCAAGCTGAACACTGATGTTGAGGAAGAGGATGATATCGATCTGGCAGAGGACGACTTCAACGAGCCGGCTGAACTGGACGAGGCAGACAAGATTGTACTCAACGAGGATGAGCTGAGTGAAGAATAATTAAAAATGAAAAACGGAATCGTTTTTTGGAGATCGCCGCAGAGATGCGGCGGTCTTTTTTTGTGCCAATGATGCGCACTCGCGCGAAGCTGTAGGTTGTCGCAAGCGACCGCGCGAGACGCCCGAATGTGCCAAGGCACATTCGTTCCTGCCATATCATAGACAGAAAACCGTAAGAAATAGAAGCGCGGGATTGGTTGAATCGAAGGGGAAAATCCGTTATACTTATAAAGGAAATGTTTAAAATCCAAAGTAATGTGATTAAATTGTATAAATTTAAAGAACAAATTTAACGATTTTAGACTTTCAAAACAGAAACAATTATTTTAAAAATAGAGACATTGGAAGGAGATTATATAGATGAAGAGACACAATTGGCTCAAAAAACACACACTGGGACTGGCGGCGGCTCTGCTGATGACAGCCGGTATGTCGCAGATCGCGCTGGCAGGTGACTCGGTGTATGTCAATACGTCTTCCCTGCGCTACCGGACATCGGCGCAGATCAAGGACAATAATATCGCGGGCAATCTGTCCTACGGTCAGAAGCTGGAGCGCGTGGGAACCAGCGGGCAGTGGACGATGATTCTTTTGAATGGAAAGAAGTATTACGTTTCATCCGCCTATGTGACAAGCAAAAAACCGGCATCTGCAGGTGCTGTCCAGACAACCAGCCAGACAGCAGCGGGAGCGCAGACATCCGGCGGCACGGCGATCGCACTTTCTTCTAATTATAAATACGCAAATTATTCAAAGATCAACAGCGGAACTGCGACCCTGTACCGCTCGACTGCTTCCAACAAGAAAAATAAAGTGGTCTGTGTCAATGCCGGACATGGAACAAACGGTGGGGGAAGCGTCAAGACCCAGTGTCATCCGGATGGAAGTGCGAAAGTAACCGGCGGCACAACCGGAGCCGGTGCTACCTCAGCAGTGGCAGTTTCCAGCGGTATGACCTTTGCAGATGGAACAGCAGAGAGCAAGGTAACACTTGCTATGGCAAAGGTGCTTAAGACAAAACTTCTGAATGCAGGCTATGATGTACTGATGATCCGTGAATCAGATGATGTACAGCTGGATAATATAGCTCGTACGGTCATTGCGAATAACAACGCGGACTGTCATATAGCCTTGCACTGGGATTCAACCAGCAGCAACAAGGGTGCCTTTTTCATGAGCGTTCCAAGCAATGCAACCTACCGTGCGATGGAGCCGGTTGCCTCTCATTGGAAGCAGCACAACCAACTGGGCGAGTCGCTGATCAGCGGCTTAAAGAGCGCGGGTGTGAAGATTTATTCTAAAGGCAGCATGGAGATGGATTTGACCCAGACTTCCTATTCAACGATTCCGAGTGTGGATATTGAGCTGGGAGATAAGGCGTCCGATCATTCGGGTGCGACGCTTGAGACTCTGGCGAACGGACTGCTGGCTGGCGTGAATACATTCTTCGGACAGTAAAAACTGAAAGGAGGAAAGCGTATGGGATTGGTGGCGTTTATTATGGCATATGCATTATTTGCGTTTATCTTTTATATTCTGCAGGTAATTGCATACTGGAAGATCTTTACAAAAGCCGGGGAAGAAGGATGGAAATCCATCATTCCGATTTACAATGGCTATGTACAGTACCGGCTGACCTGGGATGTGCAGTATTTCTGGGTGGCACTGGGACTGGCGGTCGGCGGAGGTATTTTAAATTCCTTCGGCGGAATCGTGGGAGTTATCGGTTCGCTTGCGCTTCTGGGAACAGCACTCATGAATGTGGTGGCACTCTATAAGCTGGCGTGTGCCTATGGTCACGGGATAGGATTTACTATTGGTTTATTTTTTCTGAATCCGCTTTTTATGCTGATTCTTGGTTTTGGTGATTCGGAGTACATGGGACCGCAGGGGTAGCGGAAATGAAGTTCCGGGATATTTAAGATATTTCCCGGACAAAAAAGAGTCAGATGAGACAATAGAGGGTTTTGCACTGTACCTGTCTACAGCGCAAAACCCTTGTTACTGCTCACAGGTAGGCACTTTTGGAACCGAAAGTGCCGTAAGAAAACGTGGTGGCAGCAGGAATTTGCCGTATTTAAATGCGAAGCCACGGCAAATTCCGTTACTGGGCACGTATGCGTGAACAGTAACAAACCCTTTAGTTTACGGGAAAAATTTGCATTTTATACCTTGACAGTGAAACTCAAACTAGCTATAATAAGTAAGCGTGCAAAATTCAAGGAATTTCTGCGCGGAAATACAAGCTTAAAAAAGCAACCACAGACAATATCACAGGAGGTGAAAAGGATGCCTACATTTAACCAGTTAGTAAGAAAGGGAAGACAGACATCTGAAAAGAAATCAACAGCTCCGGCTCTGCAGAAGGGATACAACTCTTTACAGAAGAAAGCTATCAACGTTTCTGCACCGCAGAAGAGAGGCGTGTGTACAGCCGTTAAGACTGCAACACCTAAAAAGCCTAACTCTGCTCTTAGAAAAATCGCCAGAGTTCGTCTTTCCAACGGTATCGAAGTAACAAGCTACATCCCGGGTGAGGGACACAACTTACAGGAGCACAGCGTTGTTCTGATTCGTGGTGGTCGTGTAAAAGACTTACCAGGTACCAGATACCACATCATCAGAGGTACTCTTGATACTGCAGGCGTAGCCAACAGAAAACAGGCGCGTTCCAAATACGGCGCTAAGAGACCGAAAGACAAGAAATAATTTTAATTAGGTAGAAGTTCTATTAGATTTAGAATGAATGTGCCGGACTTTGATATTGATCCTGTAGGTTGCAGGGAATCATAGAACCGCGCACGAGACGCAGGTTGAACTTAGAGAGAACCTGCCGAGTAGGAAGAGAGGAAGCACCATGCTCAATGTCGCGCTGAAAGACGCGCTCGTTTCGCAGGTGCGCTTTCACACTAAGCTCGTGAGGAACCTCGCTAAGTGTTCAATGCGAGTACCTAAGATCTAATGAATGGCTCCCGCGGCTCCCCGCCGGAGCAGATATTAAGGAGGGAAGTAACGTGCCACGTAAAGGACATACTCAGAAAAGAGACGTATTAGCGGATCCGCTGTACAACAACAAGGTTGTTACTAAATTAATCAACAACATCATGCTGGACGGCAAAAAGGGCGTTGCTCAGAAGATCGTATACGGCGCGTTTGATCGTGTCGCTGCAGAATCCGGTAAGGAAGCTGTAGAGGTTTTCGAAGAGGCAATGAACAACATCATGCCGGTTCTGGAAGTTAAGGCAAAACGTATCGGTGGTGCTACCTATCAGGTACCGATCGAGGTTAAGCCGGAAAGAAGACAGGCTCTTGCACTTCGCTGGATCACTCTGTACTCCCGTAAGAGAGGCGAGAAGACTCAGGAAGAGAGACTGGCAAAAGAGATTCTGGATGCAGCTAACAACACTGGTGCATCTGTGAAGAAGAAAGAAGATATGCATAAGATGGCAGAGGCTAACAAGGCATTTGCTCATTACAGATTCTAATAGGAGGAAAAAGCTTTGGCTGGAAGAGAATATCCGTTAGAGAGAACCAGAAATATTGGTATTATGGCTCATATCGATGCTGGTAAGACTACCACTACTGAGCGTATTCTGTATTATACTGGTGTTAACTATAAGATCGGTGATACTCATGAAGGTACTGCTACCATGGACTGGATGGCTCAGGAGCAGGAGAGAGGTATTACCATCACTTCTGCAGCGACAACCTGTCACTGGACTCTGCAGGAAAAATGCAAACCGAAACCAGGCGCTCTGGAGCATCGTATCAACATCATCGATACTCCAGGACACGTTGACTTCACGGTTGAGGTTGAGCGTTCCCTGCGTGTACTGGACGGTGCTGTAGGTGTATTCTGTGCTAAGGGTGGTGTAGAGCCGCAGTCTGAGAACGTATGGCGTCAGGCTGATACCTACAATGTACCGCGTATGGCATTCATCAACAAGATGGATATCCTGGGTGCAAACTTCTATGGCTGTGTAGAGCAGATCAAGACCAGACTTGGTAAGAATGCTATCTGTTTACAGCTTCCGATCGGCAAGGAAGATGATTTCAAGGGAATTATCGACCTGTTCGAGATGAAAGCATACATCTACAATGATGATAAGGGTGAGGACATTAGCATCCTTGATATCCCGGAGGATATGAAGGATGACGCTGAGCTTTACCACACCGAGCTGGTAGAGAAGATCTGCGAGCTGGACGACGATCTGATGATGGCTTACCTTGAGGGTGAAGAGCCGTCTGTAGATGAGTTAAAGAAAGTATTAAGAAAAGCAACCTGCGAGTGTCAGGCAATCCCGGTATGCTGTGGTACTGCATACAGAAATAAGGGTGTTCAGAAGCTCCTGGATGCAATCATTGAGTTCATGCCGTCTCCGCTCGACATCCCGCCGATCAAGGGTGTTGACCTGGATGGCAACGAGACTGTAAGACATTCTTCCGACGAAGAGCCGTTCTCTGCTCTTGTATTCAAGATCATGACCGACCCGTTCGTAGGTAAGCTGGCTTACTTCCGTGTGTACTCAGGTGTTATGAACTCCGGTTCATACGTACTGAATGCAACAAAGGACAAAAAAGAGCGTGTTGGACGTATCCTTCAGATGCATGCCAACAAGCGTCACGAGCTGGAAAAGGTTTACTCCGGTGATATCGCAGCAGCGATCGGATTCAAGTTCTCCACCACAGGTGATACTATCTGTGATGAGCAGCATCCGGTAATCCTGGAGTCCATGGAGTTCCCGGAGCCGGTTATCGACATCGCTATCGAGCCGAAGACCAAAGCTGGTCAGGACAAGATGGGCGAGGCTCTTGCAAAACTGGCAGAGGAGGATCCGACCTTCCGTGCTTATACAAACAAAGAGACTGGTCAGACAATCATCGCTGGTATGGGCGAGCTCCATCTGGAGATTATCGTAGACCGTCTGCTTCGTGAGTTCCACGTTGAAGCTAACGTAGGTGCTCCGCAGGTAGCTTACAAAGAGACCTTCACAAAGGCTGTAGATGTAGACAGCAAGTATGCAAAACAGTCTGGTGGTCGTGGTCAGTACGGTCACTGTAAGGTACACTTCACTCCGATGGATCCGAACGGCGAAGAGACCTTCAAGTTTGAGTCCAGCGTTGTCGGCGGTGCTATCCCGAAAGAGTACATCCCGGCTGTAGGCGAAGGTATCGAAGAGGCTGCTAAGGCAGGTATCCTCGGCGGATTCCCGGTACTCGGCGTTCACGCTGACGTATACGATGGTTCCTACCATGAGGTCGACTCTTCTGAGATGGCTTTCCATATCGCAGGTTCCATGGCATTCAAGGATGCTATGCGTAAAGGTAACCCGGTACTGCTTGAGCCGATCATGAAGGTTGAGGTAACCATGCCGGAAGAGTATATGGGTGATATCATCGGTGATATCAACTCTCGTCGTGGTCGTATCGAGGGTATGGAAGACATCGGCGGCGGCAAGCTGGTTAAGGCTTATGTTCCGCTGGCAGAGATGTTCGGTTATTCTACCGACCTTCGTTCCAGAACTCAGGGACGTGGTAACTACTCCATGTTCTTTGAGAAATATGAGCAGGTTCCGAAGAGCGTTCAGGAGAAAGTTCTTGCTGGAAAAGCTGAGAAATAATTAAAAATGTAACTATATTGCCTTTTCCGGGCAGATAACTGCCCGGAAAAGCAATATTAGGCTTGAAAAAACGGCTCTAATCGAATATAATTAGAGTCAGCCTAACATAAATTGAGATACCCGTATTGGGTGTAAATTAAGGAGGACGTCTTAAAATGGCAAAAGCAAAGTTTGAAAGAACTAAACCGCATTGTAACATTGGTACTATCGGACACGTAGACCATGGTAAAACAACCCTGACAGCAGCTATCACAAAAGTTCTGGCTGCAAGAGTAGCTGGTAACACAGCTGAGAACTTCGAGGATATCGATAAAGCTCCGGAAGAGAGAGAGCGTGGTATTACTATCTCTACTGCACACGTTGAGTATCAGACAGAGAAGAGACATTACGCACACGTTGACTGCCCAGGACATGCTGACTACGTTAAGAACATGATCACTGGTGCTGCTCAGATGGATGGCGCTATTCTGGTTGTAGCTGCTACCGATGGTGTTATGGCTCAGACAAGAGAGCACATCCTGCTTTCCCGTCAGGTAGGCGTACCGTACATCGTAGTATTCATGAACAAGTGCGATATGGTAGACGATCCGGAGCTGCTTGAGCTGGTTGAGATGGAGATCAGAGACCTGCTGAACGAGTACGAGTTCCCGGGCGATGACACACCGATCATCCAGGGTTCTGCTCTGAAGGCTCTTGAAGATCCGAACGGCGAGTGGGGCGACAAGATCATGGAGCTCATGGACGCTGTAGATTCCTACATTCCGGATCCGGTACGTGCTACTGATAAGCCGTTCCTGATGCCAATCGAGGACGTATTCACCATCACAGGTCGTGGTACTGTTGCTACCGGCCGTGTTGAGCGTGGTACTCTGAAACTGAACGATGAGGTTGAGATCGTTGGTATTCACGAGGAGACTCGTAAGACTGTTGTAACTGGTATCGAGATGTTCCGTAAGCTGCTTGATCAGGCTGAGGCTGGTGATAACATCGGTGCTCTGCTTCGTGGTGTTCAGAGAACTGACATCCAGCGTGGTCAGTGTCTGGTTAAACCGGGCTCTGTAAAATGCCATAAGAAATTTACTGCTCAGGTTTACGTTCTGACAAAAGACGAGGGTGGTCGTCATACTCCGTTCTTCAACAACTATCGTCCGCAGTTCTACTTCAGAACCACTGACGTAACAGGCGTTTGTGAGTTACCGGCTGGTACCGAGATGTGTATGCCGGGCGACAACGTAGAGATGACTGTAGAGCTGATTCATCCGGTAGCTATGGAGCAGGGTCTTCGTTTCGCTATCCGTGAGGGCGGCCGTACAGTAGGATCTGGTAGAGTTGCTACTATCATCGAGTAATCAATGAATTAAACAAAGGTGCTTCTTGTATGCGCAGCAGGCAAGAAGATGTACCGTATATATATTATAAAGTCGCTTCCAGGAAGCGCATTGTGTCCAGACGTAAGAGATACCCCGGAACCGTAAGGTTTCCGGGGTTTTTCTGTTGTTTCATAGGAAATTGCGTTCTATGAAACAACAAACGCTCCGCGAGGATGCGTACTCGCGCGAAGCAGAAACATGTCGCAAGCGACCGCGCGAGACGCCCGAATGTGTCAAGGTACATTCTTTTTCACAGAATTTCAGCCTTTTACGCATTGTCGGTTGCCAGAAGTCCGGCGGCACGCAGGTTGGCAAGAAGTTCATTGAAGCGTTCAACGACATCTTCAGCACTTGTTGCATCTGCGACGGGAGCAGCGGCGGTAACGGTGGCGGCGGGACCGGTAGGACCGGTAGGACCTGTAGCGCCGGTAGGACCCGTTGCGCCGGTAGCTCCTGTAGCGCCGACAGCTCCTGCAGCGCCGGTAGGACCTGTAGCGCCAGTCGGACCCGCAGCGCCGGTAGCTCCTGTAGCGCCAGTTGGGCCGGTAGCGCCGTCAGCCCCGGTCGGCCCAGTCGGACCCGCAGCCCCGTCAGCGCCAGCCGGCCCAGTCGGACCCGTAGCGCCCGCAGCCCCGTCAGCGCCAGCCGGCCCAGCCGGACCCGCAGCGCCGGTAGCGCCGGTCGGCCCAGTCGGACCAACAGCCCCGGTAGTGCCGGTCGGCCCAGCTGGACCCGCAGGACCGGTAGCGCCGGTCGGCCCGGTCGGACCAGTCGGCCCGGTCGGACCAGTCGGCCCAGCCGGACCCGTAGCGCCGTCCAGTCCATCGAGTCCGGCAGCACCAGTGGGACCGACAGGTCCGATCGGTCCGGGGCAGCCGCGTGGTCCTATGGGACCGGGACGACAGCAGTTGTAGGGTTCAAAAGAACCGGGACAGCCGCGATCGCGTCCGCAGCGCCCATAGCCGTTATTTTCATAGTCACTATCATCAAAATAGTAGGGAAAATTACATGAATGACGAAACATAAAAAACTCCTTTCCAGATTTAGGACATCCATCCTGATGTAGTATATGTGTGCGATGAAAGAGATGTGCATTAGCAGAAAGGGGCGGGGAAATTGAGGGTTGGGAACTGTGGAATATTATAAGTGTGGAAGACGGTAAGAATGAATGTAGAAAGTGTGGATGCCGCTGGATGGAACGACTCCCAGTCCGCTGCTCAGACCACTGCAGAGGTCGGAGCGAATGTCACAAGATAGGTAATCCGTTTGTTTTATGGTTTGAGGATATGGTTTGAAAGTATTCTTCATTTGTCAAAACCGCCGAAGAATCCGGGCGGATTTTTTTCGTTTCCTTATGATAATACAGTGCCTTATCATAGTCTCCCATCCGATCATAGCAGACGCAGAGCTGGATTAAAGGAATGAAATCATAGTAATCGGCTTCGATAAAGGCATTTGGATGATATTCTGGTCGGTCTTTGAGGGCAAGCTGGTACCAGAAAACAGCCTGGGAAATTTCTCCGAGGGAAAGTTTCAACCGTCCGATCTCACAGCAGGTTTTAGCACGTGGGCGGTCGTAGAGAAAACTCTGGAACAGAGAAAGCTGGCTGGCAGCCGTATTTCTGAGCATTTCATGGCAGCGCGCCAGAAGCAGACAGGCGTCCGCCTTATTTTCATACCACCCGTCCGGTTCGTTTAGGAAATGTTCCAGAACCGGGCGGGCTTTTTCGTATTGTTTGTGGTCGATGAGTTCGCGGGCGTAGTAGTATTGATGGCGCGGATCGAGCAGTTCGCCGTCTGCAAGCATTGTTTCATAGATTTTCAGGTTCCGGTCAGAATGGGTGAGAGCGGAAGCAGGCTTCCGGTGTTCGATCTGAATAGGAGAATAGAGAATTCTGCCGCGTGGCGCGATGGCTTCGTGGACGCGTCCTTTCCAGCGAAAATGCCGGTCCGTTCGCAGAATCCGTTCGCGATCGTAGGTAAATGCAGGTGTGCCGTCCGGCTGGAATCCAGCGATGTATTTCATCATGACAACGTCGGGCTGCGGGGATTTGCTTAAAGTTTCTTTCAACTTTAAAATCGCTGTAATCGATTCTGCGGGAACGACATCGTCGGCGTCGAGCCACATCCAGTATTCGGTTGTGACCTTTTCACAGATGAAATTACGCGCGGCGGCGAAATCATCGTTCCACGGGTAGTGATAAATATGTTTGGTGTATTGCCGGGCGATTTCTACAGTTCGATCGGTGGAACCGGTGTCGGCGACGAGGATTTCATCCGCAAATTGTATGGCAGATGCTAAAACACGCGTCAAAACGGCTTCTTCATTTTTGACGATCATACATAGGCTGAGGCGGATCATGGGATCTCCAAAATCAATATCAAATTGATATTAATATATGAAAGAAGTTTTTAGATGTGTACAGACATTATATATATAATTATATAAGGATAAACAGGAGAAAAGTAACGTACTTTTCTCCTGAAATGATGGCTGCAATTCACTCTGCGCTATTTAACAGCACTTGAAAAAAATATTATAGAGCTTCGAAAAAAGCATCGGTCAATTTCTGTATATTCAGATACGGGTTCTCATAATCAAAACTACGCATCCGTCCCTTGGCAGCCAGAACACCGAGCTGGATCGGCTCAGCGATATCCGAATTGAGCCGATCATCGAGCATACCGCTGATGAAACCGCCGGCAAAGGAATCACCGGCGCCGGTATCGTTGTTTAGCTGGTACTGGTAGAGCTTTTTGTGGCGGACTGTGCGGATCTGACATACGCCGTCCTTAAAATGGATCAGCTCATGGCGGTCATCGTGCTTGACAATGAGGGTGCGGGTGGGATCCGGGTTGATCGCAGAAAAATACTCACAGAGGTTCGCGTAGAGCGGACGGGCGCTGCGGGCATTGAAGCCGAGGTTTTTCTTTTCGGATTTATTTAAGAAAACATAATCGGCATATGCGATCAGTGGCTGTAAGCGCTCACGGCGCAGCGATGTATACTCAAAACCAGGATCCATGCTGACTTTCATGGCAGGATTTAAATGTTTTGCCTGGATGACCGATTGCATGATTGCCTCGAATTGGTCGAAATCAGACAGGGATGATAGGTGGATCCAGCGGGCCTGCGCGAGGTACTCCGCCAGTGTGGTTCCCGTCCGGGCTTCCTGTTCATGGATGCGGTCTAAGAGAGTGTTGTTGGCACACGGCGCGATCTTGATGCAATTGCGCGTGTGATTATAAAGGCGGACAATCGATTTGGCAATCGCTTTGGAATATGGATCGTCGAAGCGCTCGCGCGTGGTAAACAGCCAGTCACGGTTATCCAGGTGCGCCAGCTCGGCGTCAATGTCATTTGTCTTGCCGAAGCGCAGATCGAATGGACTGGGCGTGCCGCACACGCCGACGTAAGCGACCTGCAGGTTAGGGAGAATATGCTTTGCCACTTTCAGGGTGATGAAAGCAGAACCGCCGATCTGGGTTGTGTATTCCTTGCCTTTTATCGCCAGCTCCTGAATATCGTTTTCCACATCGGAAATCGGGTTGCTTAAGTTCTCGTCGCCTCCACCGGCGGATGTCTCCACCAGATCGAGCCCGGTGCAGTGAAACATATAGTCATAATTGATAGCGCCAATGCAAATAATATCTAAACCTGCCATGAGATTCTACCTCTTTTGTCCGTGTATTTTTTAGTATTTAAAATGAAGAGCGGTGCGGGATTTTTGCTTTTTCAGCAGGATCTCGCACCAGCACCATTTACAGAATATAACACGGTTTTTCGTTTGTCAAATAAAATGTAAAATTAGTGTAAAAAAGACGCGGAAAAGTGCCGAAAAGCCTTTATTTATAAGAAAAAACTACATTTTTTATTAGAGAAAATAAAGAAAAAAGATGGGGAGAAAGAGTGGAAAATGAGAATGGGAAAATAGGGGAGATGGAGAAAAAGGGAATGGAAAAGTGCGGATGGACAGCGGGTGAAATGTTCAGTATAATTTGATGGAATAGAGATAGAATGGACAGGAAACGAAGGGAGGAGAGTGCGATAAAAGATCGAATCAAGGAAAAGCAGAATGAGAAATCAGAGGGGATGGAAAGAGTGGTTTTAACCCGCCTCCATCTCAGCGCCTCCGCCCTTAAATATTTAGCACTCCTGGCGATGACGGCAGACCACATTGCGGTGATCTGCAGACCGGTTCCGGGATTCCGGACATTTGGGGATCTGGCGTTTCCATTGTTCGCCTTTTTATTAGTAGAAGGTTTTTTTCACACGCGGGATCGCAGATGTTATGGACGGAGGCTGCTTTTGGCGGCGGTTGTGTCGGAGATTCCGTATGATCTGGCATTTTCCGGACGGTGGATGGATGCACAGCACCAGAATGTCTGCCTGACCTTTTTTCTGGCGCTGGTTGCGATGGAGCTGTTAGAGCGGTATGGAAACGGTATCTGGGAGAAGCTGGTGCTAACGGCAGTGTTCTGTACGCTGACAGAAGCGGCGGGAGCAGACGGCGGCGCATGGGGGATGGGAATGGTGCTGGCATTTTATTTTTGTGTAATAGGAAATTCCTTGGAATTCCCTATTACACAAAAAGGCACTAACGTGCCAAGGAACATTCTTTTTCATGAGAAAACGGCAGGGGTGTTTATGAAGATAATCGTTGCCGTCCTCATCGGAGCGTTCGCGTGGCAGGAACCCCTCTGGGTGCTGGCGCTCACGGCCGTCTGCTTCATGTTATATGATGGCTCCAGAGGTCGGAGCAGATTTCGTTCCTTCTTTTATGTCTATTATCCGGCGCATCTTTTGACGCTGTATTTTGTGGGAAAATGGCTGGGATGACTTTTATCCTATAGGAATTTTTGACAATTTTCGGGCGTAAAACACGCCCTTTTTTTATTTCCAGGTCAGGCAAAAAAACTTGACAATAAAGTTAGCATGTGCTAACCTTATGTATGGGTTAGGAGAAACTAATGAAAATTAGTCTCATCTAATGAAAATTAGCTCTCTCTAACAACTGTTAGCAGGCACTAATGAAAATTAATGTACGCGAATCAATTAGATTACCGGCAGATGAAAACAGCCGTTTCCGCCAAGTGAGACATCATGACGGGCAGAAGGTGGAAAAACAGAGGAAGGAGAATCGTATGCAGGGAGCAATGCCGATTTCGATGGCAACCGTAGGAACCGCCTATACGATCAAAAAGATCAGCGGAAACACAGAGGTTCGTTCTCATTTAAAATCCATGGGATTTAACGAGGGAACCGAAGTAAAATTGATAACCCAGCTGGACGGAGACGTGATTATTCACGTAAAGGAGTCCAGAGTGGCTATAAATAAGGATCAGGCAAGACACATTCTGGTCTAAGACAAGGGAATGGGGATATTCCGGAGCAGGTTGTATGGTAGAAAAGCAGACGGAATCCCGAGTAAAAAATTGGAATGGTTAGGAGGAACAGAGAATGACGCTTAAAGATGCACAGGTTGGATCTACCGTCAAAGTTGTCAAGATTCATGGCGAAGGCGCATACAAACGCCGCATCATGGATATGGGCATCACGAAGGGAAGCGAGATTTTTATTCGAAAAGTAGCTCCGCTGGGCGACCCGGTAGAGGTTACGATTCGTGGATATGAGCTTTCACTTCGTAAAGCCGATGCTGAGTGCGTAGATGTTCAGACAGTTTAATAAGTTTGATTAAAAAAGCAGGAGGATGAAAAATGGCAATTCATATTGCTTTGGCGGGTAACCCGAACTGCGGTAAAACAACCATGTTTAACGCACTGACGGGTGCAAACCAGTATGTAGGTAACTGGCCGGGTGTTACAGTTGAGAAGAAAACCGGTAAATTAAAAGATGCTTCGGGAGAAGAGGTAAATGTAACGGACCTTCCAGGAGTTTATTCCCTTTCTCCGTATACACTGGAGGAAGTTGTAACCCGTGATTTTATCTTAAAAGAGAATCCGGATGTCATCGTAGACTTAGTCGATGCAACCAACATTGAGCGTAACCTGTATCTGACCACACAGCTGATCGAGACAGGTATTCCGGTTGTTATCGCTTTAAATATGTGCGATCTTCTGAAGAAGAACGGCATTAACATTGATGTAAAGGCACTGTCCAAGAAACTTGGCTGCCCGATCATCGAGACTTCCGCGCTGAAGAAAACCGGTCTGAAGGAAGTCATTGCAGAGGCAATCAAGGTTGCAAAGAGCCATGCTGCAGGCACTGTAAGTGCTATTTTCGAGAGCGGTGTAGAGGATAAAGTAAGCGCAATCGAGGCAGAGCTTCCGTCCAGCATTCCGAATGCAGAGAAGAGATGGTATGCAATCAAAATTCTTGAGAACGACAGCAAGGTTGCAGAGCAGCTTGGTCTTAGTGCAGACAACCGTTTCTCCCGTTACACCAAGGAGCTGGAGAAAGAGTTTGATGATGACGCTGAGTCCGTTATCACTGACCAGAGATATGTATACATCCAGAAGGTTATCGAGGAGACCGTAAAGAAACCGGCTCAGAAGATGAGTCTTTCGGATAAGATCGATAGCATCGTAACCAACCGTTTACTTGGTATTCCGATCTTTGTTCTTGTTATGTGGGCGGTTTACTATGTATCCGTTACTACGGTTGGTACATTCGTAACAGACTGGACCAATGATACATTTGTTGGCGCAATTCAGGGCTGGGCTGGCGATGCACTGGCAGCAGCAGGCGCTTCTGACCTGATTGTAAGCCTTGTAGTGGATGGTATCATCGGCGGTGTTGGTGCCGTTCTTGGTTTCGTTCCGCAGATGGCTATCCTGTTCCTCTTCCTTTCCATTCTGGAAGATTGTGGTTACATGGTACGTATCGCATTCGTTATGGACCGTGTATTCCGTCACTTCGGATTGTCCGGTAAGAGCTTCATCCCGCTGCTGATTTCTTCTGGCTGCGGCGTTCCTGGTATCATGGCGTCTAAGACCATCGAGCAGGACAACGACAGACGTCTTACCATCATGACAGCAACCTTCGTTCCGTGTGGTGCGAAGCTGCCGGTTATCGCTCTGATGGGCGGCGTTATGGCTGGTTATATGAGCGGCGACATGGATCTGGCTACTATGATGGCTCCGATCATGTACTTTGTAGGTATCGTTGCGGTTCTTGTATCCGCGATCATGTTAAAGAAGACCAAACCGTTCTCCGGCAAACCAGCTCCGTTCGTTATGGAGCTTCCGGCGTACCACATTCCGTCCGCTAAGACCGTTCTCCTTCATGTTTGGGAGCGTCTGAAGGGATTCATCATCAAGGCTGGTACAATCCTGTTCCTGGCTTGCGTTGTTATGTGGTTCCTGTCCTCCTTCGGATTTGTAGACGGTGGATTTGGTCTGGTAGAAGAATCTGCTGATTCTATCCTGGCTATGCTGGGCGGCGCTATCGCAATCCTGTTCCGTCCGCTTGGTTTCGGCGAGTGGCAGCCGGTTGCAGCTTCCATCACTGGTTTCACAGCAAAAGAGGCTATCGTTTCCACCATGGGCGTTCTGGCAAATGTATCCGAGGATCTGTCTGAGGAGACCGATGTCGTAGCAGCAGCAATCCAGACATGGTTCCCGACAACCATCGCAGCCTTTACATTCCTGCTGTTCAACCTGCTTGACTCTCCGTGTCTGGCAGCTATCGCAACGATGGCACAGCAGCTCCAGTCCAGAAAATGGTTCTGGTTCGCTATCCTGTATCAGAATCTCTTCGCTTACGCTGTATCCCTGATTGTATATCAGTTAGGTGGTCTGGTACTTGGCGCAGTTGCATTCAACGTATGGACTATCGTGGCAGCAGTCCTTCTTGTACTCATGCTGTTCATGCTGTTTCGTCCGGATCCATACAAGGATCAGAAGAGCTACACAAGAAGCTCTGTAGAGGCAGCTTCATAAGTTAGTTTCTAAATGAAAAATAAAACAGGTTCTGCCGTCCGGCCGGTGGTTTTGCGTTTCCGCTGACCGGGCATCGGCAGGTGCCTGTAATCATAAGTGATAAAATTAATCCTTTATAAGGCTGCCTCGGATAGCAGGATGAAAGTCTGCTGTTTGGAGGCAGTTTTATTCGATTTCAAAAAAGAAAAGGAGAAAGCATAGATGGGGGATTCATCTGGATCCATGTTTTATGGTGTGATTGGTTTTCTGGTAGTTTATTTTGTAGGATATTTTATCTGTCGTGTGTATGATAAAATAAAAAAGATACTCCGAAGCCATTCATCGAAAAGTCAGAGAAGAGAGGACGATAACGTATGAGACCGATTGATATTGGAATTTTAATTGTAGTAGCGATTTTGCTTTTGCTGGCATTACGTTCGGCGATCCGTCATTACACGGGAAAGGGCGGCGGATGCTGCGGATGCTCCGGTGGAAGCTGCGGTTCCTGCGGCAGCGATGGGAATGCTGGTGCGCGCGGCGAAGATCTTTCCAAGAAAGCGGTTACAGCGGGTACCCCGTCCAAGATCATGCGGATCGAGGGTATGCACTGTGCAAACTGCAAGAAATCCGTTGAAAAAGCCCTGACCGCCCAGAACGGCGTCATCCGTGCAGATGCGGACGTAGACAGAGGCATTGCCCGAGTGTTCTATGAGAATGGCGTGGACGATGCGAAGCTGCAGGAAGCGGTTGAAAAAGAGGGATTTGTGGTTAAGAATATTGAGACGGTTGTCTAAGAGAAAAAGTGTGATCCTGTTCTGGTGTTACTGTTCACGCAAACGTGCCCAGTAACGGAATTTGCCGTGGCTTCGCATTTAAATACGGCAAATTCCTGCTGCCACCACGTTTTCTTACGGCACTTTCGGTTCCAAAAGTGCCTACCCGTGTACAGTAACGTTCTGGTTTCAGATGTGCTGGATAGGTTTATTTTGTATCGCAAAATAAAAAGACTTGTGGTATACTTGGAAAAAATGATAAAACTTATACAGAGAGGCAGAACGTATGATCAAGATTATAAAAGAAGCACAGGTTCGAAGCGAGGAAGATAATCGGAATCTGCGAGAGACCGTGGCGGGGATTATTGGTGAGGTCCGGGGGCGCGGGGACGCGGCTCTGAGGGAGTACAATGAGAAGTTTGACGGATGTACCCGTGAATCGCTGCGGGTCAGCCGGGAGGAGATTGATGCGGCTTATAAGGAGCTGGGCGAGCAGGAGCTGGCGGATCTGAAAGCGGCGCATCACAATATTGAGGCATTTGCGAACGCGCAGAGGCAGACAGTGAAACCCCTTGACAATTTCAGCCCGGAGCCGGGAGTCTTTTTAGGACACCGCATCATTCCGGTGGAGTCCTGCTGCTGTTATGTGCCGGGCGGCAATTATCCACTGTATTCGACGGCACTGATGTTAGCGACTCCGGCGAAGGCAGCGGGAGTAAAACGTATCACCGCCTGCTCTCCGGTAGTGCGTGGAACGGGTCATATCAATGCCAGGACGCTGGTAGCGATGGATCTGGCTGGCGTGGATGAGATCTACGCACTGGGCGGTGCACAGGCGATCGCAGCATTTTCCTATGGAACTGAGAGCATCAAGCCGGTGGATATTATTGTAGGGCCGGGTAACCGCTTCGTAACCGAGGCGAAACGTCAGTGCTACGGGCAGGTCGGCATCGACTTTGTAGCCGGACCGAGCGAGGTCCTGGTAATCGCGGACGGAAAAGCGAGCGCGAAGGTGGTAGCGGCAGATCTGCTGGCACAGTCCGAGCATGATGTCAATGCGAAAGGCATTCTTCTGACAACCGATGAGGCATTTGGAAAGAGCGTGATTGAGGCGGTAGAGGAAGAGCTGAAGATTCTGGATACGGCAAAGATTGCGAGACAGTCCTGGGATACGTTTGGAGAGATCGGTGTGGTAGACAGCCTGGACGAGGCAGTTCAGTATGCGAATGAGTATGCACCGGAGCATCTGGAGATCAACGTGGAAGATCCGGATGCACTGATTCCGAAGCTGGTTAATTACGGTTCCCTGTTTATCGGCCAGAATACGGCGGAGGTATTTGGTGATTATGCTTCCGGAACCAACCATACACTTCCGACTCTTCGGGCGGCACGTTATACCGGCGGTGTCTGGGTTGGTACATTCTTAAAGACCTGTACCCATCAGAGCATGACCCCGGAGGCATCCGCGCGTATCGCACCGCTTGTATCGCGTATGGCGCATGGAGAAGGATTATCTGGACATGCAGCGGCTGCGGATGCAAGAAAATAGGGAAAATAGAAAATATATAGAATAAAACCCCTCGGATGCTGCAGCATCTGGGGGTTTTGTGTTTCAAAGCATACCGCCTGCTATTCTTGTCTTTTATTCCGGATAAACCAGTCTCTCCGGACCAATTCCATCTAAGACTTCGCGCAGAAAGCGGTCAGCCAGCCAGTTTGCCATCGGCAGGTTCATATCGAGGTAGTTGCCGCAATCTTTTGCACAAGCACCCGGAACCTCGTCTTTGTAGTCGCGCATGAAAGTAAAGAGCCCCTTCATCAGCGGAACGATCTCCTCGGATGTCAGGTCGCCTGCGAGAAGCAGGTAGAAGCCGGTGCGGCAGCCCATCGGTCCGAAGTAGAGGACGCGGTCTTTCCATTCCTCGTTATTTCGCAGCCAGGTGGCAGCCAGGTGCTCAATGGTGTGAACCTCGGCAGTATTCATGACCGGCTCATAGTTTGGACGTGTCATGCGGATATCAAAGGTGGTGATGACCTGATCGCCCACGCGGTCCTTGCGGGATACATAGACGCCAGGGAGCAGTTTCAGATGGTCGATAGTAAAACTGGTAATTTTATCCATAAAAAAATACCTCCTAAATCAAAAATGCCTGTTCTTATTATATAAAGAAACAGGCATAAGAACAAGCATTTATTTCAGTCGAGAAGACTCCCATCAAGACTTTAATTTTTTGCAGTAAAAAAATACGGAAGCCAGCTATTACATTTAAAGCAAGAAACACAGGAATGCATAAAAATACATAAATAACGCATAAAGAGCATAAAAATGTATAAAAAATCTCTTGACGCATAGAACTTTACTATGCTATAATCTTTCAGAATATGAACAAGGGCGTTCATGGGCTTAGGCTCATGGACGCTTTTTCTGCATAATCAGACAATTTATAAAATGTGTCTGTAATGATGTGAAAAAAGCATCTAAGGAAAACAGATTTGCTCAAATGTAAGGTTATTGAGAATGAAAAAGTAAACTGCCGGAACAGACAGTAAAAAGAGCCAGCTGCCGCATACATCCTATGTAAACGGAAGCGGTAAATCGTCCAAATACCGGAAAAAGCGGTCTGGCGACGAAGCGGTTTGAGAAGGCAGGGTACGAGAGAGAAAGGAATGGTGACCAGATGGAGAAACCGGTATATCTTCTGTTGGAAAACGGCGACTATTTTGAGGGAAAAAGCTTTGGCGCTCCTTTACGTGAAGTGACCGGAGAAGTCGTATTCACAACCGGTATGACAGGATACCTTGAGACGATCACAGATCCCAGCTATTTTGGACAGATTGTCGTTCAGACATTTCCGTTAATCGGAAACTACGGAGTGATTCCGCAGGACTTCGAGAATGAAGAGGTATATTTATCAGCCTATATCGTAAAAGAGTGGTGTCAGGAACCTTCCAACTTCAGATGCAGTGGGGATCTTGACACCTTTTTTAAAGAAAGAAACATCCCGGGCGTCTATGGAATCGATACGAGAAAGCTGGCAAAAACCATTCGTGAATCCGGTTCGATGAACGGCTGGCTGACCGAGGTGAAGCCGCCGTATGATGCGAAAAAGCTGGAGGAAGTGAAAAACTTCCACATTACAAAGGCGGTTGAAACCGTTACACCAAAGAAATGTGAGATCAAACCGGCGGATGAGAAAGAAGAGTTCCAGATTGTGCTCTGGGATTTTGGCGCAAAGGAAAATATCATCCGCGAGCTGACCAGACGCGGATGCCGCGTGGCTGACCTTCCGGCAGGTACGACGGCGGAGGAGATTCTTAAGATGAATCCGGACGGAATCATGCTTTCCAACGGTCCGGGCAACCCAGAGGACAACCCGGAGATCATCGAGGAGATCCGAAAGATTACGAAGTCTGGAAAACCGATGTTCGGCATCTGCCTGGGACACCAGCTGCTGGCGATTGCCAAGGGCGCGAAGACTGGAAAGATGAAATTCGGTCACAGAGGTGCGAACCAGCCGGTCAAGGATCTGACGACCGGACGCGTCTACATCAGCAGCCAGAACCACGGCTATGAGGTACTGCGCGATACGCTGCCGGAGGGCGCGGAGGAGACATTTATCAATGTCAACGACGGCACCTGCGAGGGCATCACCTACCACGATATGCCGGCATTTACCGTCCAGTTCCATCCAGAGGCTTGTGCAGGTCCGAAGGATACGGAAGAGCTGTTTGGGCGTTTCATTCAGATGATGAGAGATTATAAGAAAAAGGAGGGCGCGTCATGCCGTTAAATAAATCCCTGAAAAAAGTTATGGTAATCGGTTCCGGCCCTATCGTCATCGGTCAGGCGGCAGAGTTTGACTATGCAGGAACGCAGGCGTGCCGGGCTTTAAAAGAGGAAGGTCTGGAGGTCGTTTTAGTAAACTCCAACCCGGCAACCATCATGACGGACAGCGCCATTGCGGATCACGTATACATCGAGCCGCTGACCCTGGAATTTGTCAAGAGAATCATTGAAAAAGAGAAGCCTGACAGCATCCTGTCCACCCTGGGCGGACAGACCGGACTGACACTGTCCATGGAGCTTGCCAAAGAAGGTTTCTTAAAGAGCCACAATGTAACGCTTCTCGGCGCGTCCCCGGAGACCATCGATAAGGCGGAGGACCGCCAGTGCTTTAAAGATACGATGGAAGCTATCGGTGAGCCGGTCATTCCGTCCAAGGTTGTCACCACCATCGAGGATGCGCTTGATTTTGCTGAGGTTATTTCTTACCCGGTTATCGTGCGTCCGGCCTTTACCCTGGGCGGTACCGGCGGCGGTATTGCGGCAAATAAAGAAGAGCTTTACAACATCGCGGAGGCGGGTATCCGCCTGTCACCGATCAATCAGATTCTGGTTGAGAAATGTATTTCCGGATGGAAGGAGATCGAGTTTGAGGTAATGCGCGATGCCATCGGCAACGAGATTACGGTCTGCTCGATGGAAAACTTTGACCCGGTCGGCGTCCACACCGGCGACTCCATTGTTATCGCACCGGCTGTGACGCTGGCGGATAAGGAATACCAGATGCTTCGTGCTGCAGCGCTGAATATTATCCAGGCGATGGGCATCGAGGGCGGCTGCAACTGCCAGTTTGCGCTGAATCCGGAGAGCTTTGAATATGCCGTTATCGAGGTAAACCCGCGTGTATCCCGTTCTTCCGCCCTTGCTTCGAAAGCAACCGGATATCCGATTGCCCGCGTGGCAACCAAGATTGCGATCGGTTATCATCTGGACGAGATCCCGAACGAGGTAACCGGCGAGACGATGGCATGCTTCGAGCCGGCCCTTGACTATGTAACGGTTAAATTCCCGAAATGGCCATTTGATAAATTCGTTTACGGACGTCGGAAGCTGGGTACCCAGATGAAGGCAACCGGCGAGGTTATGGCGATCGGCCGCAACTTTGAGCAGGCGCTCATGAAGGCAGTCCGCGGCGCGGAGATCTCCCAGAACAGCCTGAATATGAAGAAACTGGCGCCGATGAGTGTGGAAGAGCTGAGAGAAAAAATTCTGGCGCAGGATGACGAGCGTCTGTTTGCAATCTATGAGAGCTTCAAGCGCGGCGTGACCGTTGCCGAGATTCATGAGTTGACCAAGATCGACGAGTGGTTCTTAAATAAACTGATGCATATCCTGTCCCTGGAACGCCGGATGCAGTCTGAGACTCTGAGCGATGCGCTTTATATGGAAGCCAAACAGAACGGATTCCCGGATGCAGTCATCAAGGAGATGACCGGGCTTTCGGAAATCAAGCATGTTCCGGCATGCTACCGCATGGTTGATACCTGCAGCGCTGAGTTTACGGCAAGTACCCCTTACTTCTACAGCACCTTCGGCGAGGAAGATGAGGCAGAAGAATTTATTAAAGAGAATGCAAGCGGAAAACCGGTTGTTATGGTATTTGGTTCCGGTCCGATCCGTATCGGTCAGGGTATCGAGTTCGATTTCGCTTCTGTTCACTGCGTATGGTCGTTAAAGAGAGCCGGTTATGAGGTTGTCATCGTAAATAACAACCCGGAGACCGTTTCCACCGACTTCAACGTAGCAGACCGTCTGTATTTTGAGCCGCTGACACCGGAGGATGTGCTGGATATCATCCGGATCGAGAAGCCGATCGGCGCAGTTGTGGCCTTTGGCGGACAGACAGCGATCCGTCTGACAAAATGCCTTGTAGAGAACAATATTCCGGTTCTCGGCACTCCGGCAGACAGCATCGATATGGCGGAGGATCGCGGACGTTTCGCAGCCCTGCTGAAAAAATTAAATATGAAACAGGCAGCGGGTCAGACCGTTTACACCGAGGATGAGGCAATCCAGGCGGCAAATCATCTGGGCTATCCGGTTCTGATGCGTCCGAGCTATGTATTAGGCGGACAAAACATGATTATCGCGTACAACGACGCCGATATTCATGAGTATATGAAGATTATTCTCTCACACAAGATTGAGAATGCGATCCTGATTGATAAATACCTGATGGGTACCGAGCTGGAGGTCGACGCGATCTGCGACGGCGAAACGGTTCTGATTCCGGGTATCATGGAGCACATCGAGCGTGCGGGCGTCCATTCCGGCGACTCCATCGCGGTATATCCGGCATTTATGCTGACCGAGAGCCAGAAAGACCGTCTGGTGGACTATTCCATCCGTCTGGCGCTGTCCATGAATACGAAAGGTCTGATCAATATCCAGTATGTCCTGCATGAGGATACGATCTATATCATCGAGGTCAACCCGCGTTCGTCCCGTACCGTGCCGTACATCAGCAAGGTAACCGGCGTGCCGATGGTCGATCTGGCAACCCGCATCATGATGGGCGAGAAGCTGGCTGACATGGGCTACGAGACAGGTCTGTATCCGTGCTCTCCGTACTACGCAGTCAAGGTTCCGGTCTTCTCCTTTGAGAAGCTGTCCAACGTAGATACACAGCTCGGACCGGAAATGAAATCGACCGGCGAGGTACTGGGTATCGCCCGGACGATGGAGGAAGCGCTGTTCAAAGGCCTGGTAGCAGCCGGATATACGATGAAGCGCGAGGGCGGCGTCTTAATCAGTGTCCGCGATACCGATAAGAGCGACCTGCGCGAGCTGGTCAAAGAGTACGTGGCGATGGGATTCCACATCTACGCGACCTCCGGTACTGCAAGCCGGTTAAACAGCGTCGGCATTTCTTCAACGTTAGTCAAGAAGCCGAAGGAAGCCAAAGAGGGCGAGGAGACGACCATTTCCCTGCTGGAAGAAGGAAAGATCAGCTATGTAATTTCCACTTCCAAGACGGGACGCCAGCCGGGACGCGACAGTGTCCGCCTGAGAAGAAAGGCGGTCGAGCTTGGTATTCCGTGCCTGACATCGCTTGATACCGCGGCTGTCCTGGCGCTGACACTGGAAAGCCAGTACAACGAGGACAACGTTGAATTGGTGGACATCGCGCATATTGCACATGGTGCAGCTGCTAGAAAAGAGCTGAGCCAGATGGAAAAACCGGAAGAAATCCAGATTCCGGGTTATGTGCTTCAGGAGCATGAGAACGACTAAAAAGAACGATGGTCTGCATGGATTCTGCGTTTTGAGGGTTGCGGAATCCGTGCAGGCTGAAATCTTTTGCGAAGGCAAAATTTGACAGAATCATATATGACGGAAAAAGTGGATTAATATTTTAAAGAAAGGAAGAGGAGGAAAAGCAGATGGCAAAATTTATTTTTGTGACAGGCGGTGTTGTATCAGGATTGGGGAAGGGTATTACAGCAGCGTCCCTGGGACGCCTTTTGAAGGCACGGGGATTTAAGGTAGCAGCGCAGAAGCTGGATCCGTATATCAACGTCGATCCGGGAACCATGAGCCCGTATCAACACGGCGAAGTATTCGTAACAAACGACGGTGCGGAGACGGATCTGGATCTGGGACATTATGAGCGTTTTATAGATGAAGATTTAAACCGTTATTCTAATCTGACGACCGGTAAGGTCTACTGGAATGTGTTAAATAAAGAGCGCCGCGGCGAATATCTGGGCGAGACGGTACAGGTAATTCCACATATCACAAATGAGATAAAATCATTTATCTATTCCGTGCAGGAAAAGACCGATGCGGACATCGTTATCACAGAGATCGGCGGAACGACCGGCGATATTGAGTCACAGCCGTTCCTGGAAGCCATCCGCCAGGTGTCCTGCGAGGCGGGACGCAGCAACTGCCTCTTCATCCATGTAACCCTGATTCCATATCTGGAATCTTCCGGCGAGCATAAATCAAAACCGACGCAGCATTCGGTTAAACAGCTGCAGTCCTTTGGTATCATGCCGGATATCATCGTGGCGCGCTGTGACCGTCCGGTGGACGATCCATCCATTTTCCGCAAGATCGCACTGTTCTGTAACGTCAAAGAGGACTGCGTCATCGAGAACCTGACCCTTCCGGTTCTCTACGAGGCGCCGATCATGCTGGAAGAAGCAGGACTTGCCAAGATCGTGCTTCGCGAACTTGGCATCGAGAAAGCGCCGCAAGAGTGCGATCTGGCGGAGTGGAAACATATGTTGGACCGAATCAAGAACAGCAGCAAGACAGTCAAGATTTCCCTGGTCGGCAAGTACGTCAAACTGCACGATTCTTATCTGTCGATCGTAGAATCCCTGCACCATGCCGGATGGGAAAATGGCGCGCAGGTGGAGATCAACTGGGTGGATAGTGAGACGATCACTCCGGAGACAGCGCCGGAAATTCTGGGCGGTTCAACCGGTATCATCGTGCCGGGTGGCTTCGGCATCCGAGGCATCGAGGGCATGATTGCGGCAGCTGATTATGCGAGAAGAAACAATATCCCGTACTTTGGCATCTGCCTTGGTATGCAGATCGCGGCGATCGCATTTGCCAGAGGCGTGTTAGGCTATGAGGATGCGAACTCAACCGAGTTTGCGCCGGACAGCAAGCATCCGGTCATCGCTCTGATGGAAGAGCAGATGGATCTGGCTGACATGGGCGGAACGATGCGTCTGGGTGCATATCCGTGCCGCATCAGTCCGGATACGCTGATGATGAAAGCCTATGGAAAAGGTCTGATCGAGGAGAGACATCGCCATCGTTATGAATTTAACAACAAGTTCCGGGAAGTTTATATGGAGCATGGCGCTGTCTTCTCCGGACAGTCTCCGGACGGTACGCTGGTAGAGGCGATGGAGATTCCGGGACATCCGTTCTATCTGGGAGTTCAGTACCATCCGGAGTTCAAGAGCCGCCCGAACCGCGCACATCCGATCTTCCGGGAGTTTGTGAAAGCGGCTCTGGAGGTAAAGGAAAAAAATTCTTAAAATAATGGAGAAAATAAAGTATGAAGATCAACGAAAACTATAAAAATCTGGAAGAAAGCTATCTGTTTTCCACCATCGCTAAAAAAGTAGATGAATACACCAAAGCCCATCCAGAGGCAAAAGTAATCAAAATGGGTATCGGTGACGTAACCCTTCCGATCTGCCAGAAAGCAGCTGACGCATTTGCAAAAGCAGCTATGGAGCAGGGCAAGGCGGCTACGTTCCATGGATATGGTCCGGAGCAGGGATATGATTTTCTGCGCGTAGCAGTTCAGAAGTATTATGCGTCCTTCCAGGTTGAGGTGGCGGCGGAGGATATATTCATCAGCGACGGCGCGAAGAGTGATGTCGGAAATATCCTCGATCTCTTTGATGCGGACAACACGGTCCTGATCCCGGATCCGGTATACCCGGTTTACATGGATACGAACGTGATGGCAGGCAGAAAGATCGTATTTATGGATGCCAATGTGGAAAATGGCTTTCTTCCGATGCCTCCGAAGGGACAGAAAGCGGATATTATTTATCTCTGCTCCCCGAACAACCCGACTGGCGGTGTGTACAACCGTGAGCAGTTAAAAGAGTGGGTTGACTATGCGAACGAGCAGGATGCGATTCTTTTATTTGATGCGGCGTATGAGTCCTTCGTAGCAGATCCGGCGCTTCCGAGAAGTATTTTTGAGATTGAGGGCGCAAAGACCTGCGCGATCGAGTTCTGCTCCCTTTCGAAGCTGGCAAGCTTTACCGGAACCCGCTGTGGCTATACCGTGGTTCCGTCTGAATTAGAGCGCGGTGGTTCTTCCATCCGCAAGATGTGGCTGCGCCGCCAGACAACCAAGTTTAACGGCGTTTCCTACCCGGTACAGCGCGCCGCAGAGGCAGCTCTTTCACCGGAGGGCATGGCACAGTGCCGCGAGCACCTGGACGTATACCGCACCAATGCGAAGATCATGACAGAGACCTTAAAAGAGCTTGGCATCTGGCACATCGGCGGCGAAAATTCACCGTACATCTGGATGCAGTGCCCGAACGGCATGAAATCCTGGGAGTTTTTCGACGATCTGCTTGCCAAGGCAAATGTGGTCGGCACACCGGGCAGCGGATTTGGTAAGAATGGAGAAGGATTCTTCCGTCTGACTGCATTTGGTACGACTGCGAATACAAAAGAGGCAATGGAGCGGATCAAGAAGGTTTACGGAAAATAAATAGCTCTATTTTATAAATGAGGGGGCTGGTGCATCTGGGGCATTGTTATCCTATGCACCGTCCCCTTTTTGCTGAAGCAGGGAGGTGAGGACCATGGTGACCTTAAACGATTATCTGTATTCCGGCGATACGATGTTTAAGATTTTAAAGAATTACAGCCGGGATTTGAAAACAGAGGCAAAACAGACAAACAATGAGATAGACCTGATACATGCAAATTTCCTGATTCAGATCCGGGAACTTTTGGAACACAACGATTTCCTGACTGCCCAGTCACAGAAGATCCGGGAATTTTATATCCATATGGCAAAGGAATATCCGCTTCTGGCATTTAATTTTAAGGGAAGAATCAAGTCGCTGATCCGCTCGGAGGCGAAATTTAATGGATATATCGTTGAATATATTTATGACTGTTATACGGAACATAAGGCATTTCCGTCGATCTCCGATTTGAAGCAGAGATTGAGCTGTTTCCGCGACCTGATCGCGTACCGGATCGTGATTTCACTGCCGAAGTGTTACCTGAAACCGGGGGAATCGCAGCAGGAGGCAGATATCCGGTACCTCTACCAGATTGCGAATGAACTTCCGGGATTTCTGGAGGAACGCGGGTTTACGGCGGAACCGGCATATGGGGTTAAGGAGAGCACCTCTTTGCTGATGGATGAGGAAGTCAGACCGTACTACCGTGATTATGTCTGCGGAAATAGTTCGGATGATTACCAGTCTCTGCATATTACGTTTTATGATAATTGTTCCAGAAGCTATGTGGAGGTACAGCTTCGCACGAAGCACATGGACGATATCGCGGAGATCGGCGTGGCAAATCATTTAAGCTATGAAAAGCGCCAAGAGGGCGAGCGGGCCAGGCGGGATGAGATACCGGAAGGTGCATGTATTTATTTTGATGAGGCATATGAACGCTGCCAGCGCCTGGTATCGCTCAATTTAGCTGAAGTGGATGTCAATATGTTTTCGGCGATCAACAATGACCTGGTCAATGACGGCTGCGGGCTGTACCGGGGGCGGCTGATTCTGCCGTATGAGCATTTGTCGAGGCATCAGAATGAGCTGGTGGATTGAGGGGTTCACGGGCAGGCATGAATCCGGTTGCGAATAGTTGACGAAACGGGAAGATTCATATATAGTTGCCTGTAAAGGAAAAATGACCGAAAATGATAGGGAGGAACCAGTTTATGGACCATACATCCTGCCGCCTGCGTCTGGCTGCCATCGCCGATGCACCTGCGATACTGGAAATTTATGCACAATATATGGACACGCCGATCACGTTTGAGACGGAGCTGCCGTCTCTGGAGGAATTTGAGGAGCGCATCCGGGCGATCACGGCGGAGTATCCGTGGATTGTCTGCGAGGATAAAACGGGCAGAATCATTGGCTATGCATATGGGCATAAGCAGCTTGAGCGCGCGGCGTACCGTTGGAATGCGGAACTTTCTGAATATCTGGACAGTCGGGTGACATCGAAGGGCATCGGCAAACGGATGCTTCTGGTGCTTTTAGAGCTTTTAAAGGCGCAGGGCGTCCACACCGTCTACAGTCTGGTGACAAGTCCGAATGTGAAGAGCGATGCGATGCATAACGGATGCGGATTCCGGACGATGGGCGTGTGCAAAAATACCGGTTATAAGAGCGGAAAATGGCACGATGTTACCTGGTATGAGAAAGCGCTGCTGCCATATGAGGACGTACCGGCGGAGATGATTCCGATTGGGAAGATGGAGAAGGAGACGGTAGATAAGATTTTGGCGTCTTTTTGAACAGAGACATAAAACAAATCTGCATAAAATAAACAGGGCGTGTGAAAATGGAATTTCCTATTTTCACACGCCCTTATCAGTTCTCTTTTATTCACCAGCGCCGTAATGCGCTGTCCATTCATTCACTCAGATTAGTTGAAGTATCTCTTTAACAGACCCTCAAATGCCTTGCCATGTCTAGCCTCATCACGAGCCATCTCATGAACGGTGTCATGGATTGCATCCAGGTTAGCAGCTTTCGCACGTTTTGCAAGGTCAAATTTGCCTTCGGTTGCGCCGTGCTCAGCCTCTACACGCATCTCCAGGTTCTTCTTGGTGGAATCAGTTACAACCTCGCCGAGAAGCTCTGCAAACTTAGCAGCGTGCTCAGCCTCTTCGTGAGCTGCCTTCTCCCAGTACAGACCGATCTCCGGATAGCCCTCTCTGTGAGCTACACGTGCCATCGCCAGGTACATACCAACTTCTCTGCACTCGCCTTCATAGTTAGCTCTTAAATCTTCGAGAATATCCTCGCTGACACCCTGTGCCACACCAACTACGTGCTCAGCTGCCCAGCTCATCTCGCTGGACTGCTCTTTGAACTTGGAAGCCGGAGCGCCGCATACTGGACATTTCTCCGGAGCAGCCTCACCCTCGTATACGTAACCACATACTGTACAGACAAATTTCTTCATAGTCAATTCTCCTTTTCTAAAATAAATTTTTAATTTCGTGTTTTATAGAAACAATAAATAGATAGTAAAGTTGCTTGCAACCATTCTGTTTCATAGGAGCTTTTAAAACGAAATCGTTTATTTGGCTTAAATGAAATCAGTAATGATTACTGATATTAAGATATCATAGATTCCTGTGTTTGTCAATAAAAAAATAGAAATAATTCTTATTTTTTTCATTTTTATCGATAACCTGGATATTCTCAGAACTTTTTCGCTGGTGATGTATTCATACCCGGTCAGCGCATGGCAGAAATCGGGAAGCGGCTCATTTGGTCCCGTCTGTTCCGATACAAAATCAGCCGCTTCTATATTAGTGTTTTTCCCCTTTCAGACACTCATCGCATATCCCATAGAAAAACACGGTATGGTCATCGATCGTTCCCGGCGCAAATTCTTTGGCGGCTGTCTCCAGCTCCTTGGTTGCTTCCATCGGAATATCCATGACCCGTCCGCACTGGCGGCAGACGTAGTGGTAATGTGGGGATGTATCATAATCGAAATGATCCGTGCCGTCGCCGCAGGACAGCTTCCGGATCTCGCCCAGCTCAACTAACAGGTTTAAATTGCGGTAAACGGTTCCAAGGCTGATATTCGGAAACTGTTCCCGGATGCTGGTGTAAAGGGCGTCGGCGGTCGGATGATCCTTCCGGCTCATCAGGCAGGCTTTGATCGATTCGCGCTGACGGCTGTATTTTAAGGTTTTCATAAGCGACACTCCAATCCTTCTAAATAATATTGATAATGATTATTATTTATATTATGCGTCCTGACACGATGAAAGTCAATCTTTTTTCAAGGATTTCCGTGAAAAATTTTACTATGAAAATTCTGCCGCCGATTAGGCGGCATGGATTCAGGGATGCCCAATGCGCCTGCCAGAGCTTTCATTTGTGGGGCACACCTGACTGCCAGGCGCATGAAGGTTTAGCATCAAAGTTCAACATCACAGATGCATAAAAGATCCCGTCCTCATACCGGAAATCCACCAGACCCTGGTACCGCTCGGCGATCGAACGGATGGAGGCGGTTCCCGTGCCGAAGCCGTCATGTTTGGTCGAGCGGAACCGCCCATTTTCCTCGATCGGCGGATGGCAGCAGGTGTTGTCAACGGCGATCACGATGTGACCGGCATCCTCCTGGGCGCAGATGCGGATAAACGGCGCGCTGTCTGTACATTCCCGATAGGCGTCGAGGGCATTTTCCAGAAGATTGCCGAAGATCGAGCAGAGCTGTGGCTCACCCAGCGGGAGAGAGGACGGAAGCTGGATGCGGACCGAAAAATCGACCGACATTGAAGGTCTGGAAAAAATGCTGGAGGGTGCGGACGGGACGAAAACCGATAAAAACTGGAAGGAAGTCAAGGTCCGCTGGGTGCTGGATGAGACATTTAGTGAGAAAGATACATACGAAGGAAAAACACCGGGTATCTATCTAAATACCTTATGAAGCCGAGTCAAAATGAAATTCCAATGTGTTTACAGCTGTATTCATGAAAAAATATAATGAGCGCAGGAGAAAAGAATGCGGCTGCGAAGCAGACATATTCTTTTCTTGCGCCATTAACGAACGAACAGCCATGCGAAGCAGGGCGGTAGAGCGCGATAGCGCGGGTTCGTGAGTGGACGGGTGAGAATACGTATGATATAATGAACCCTGGGGGATCATAACCTGATTCACAAGGGGAAAACAAACCGACACAGGAGGGGAACACATGAAGAATTTCTACACCGAAGAACAGTGGAATGAGATTCTGAAACAGCAGGAATCCGTACTTCGCTACGACACATTTACCCGGAAACAGGCGCTTGAGCTGGGGCTTTTGATTGCAGAGATCACGGGGGAAAAATATCACGGTTCGGTCGCTGTCCGCATCGTGGAGGACGAGACGACCGTCTTTGCCTACAAGATGGAGGGCGCGACGCTGGAAGCAGACTGGTGGATGACCAATAAGCTGGCAGCATCGCGGCTCACGGGGATGAGCTCGCTGCGGGCGCTGACGGCATCGAGAGCCGGAGAACTGGAAGCATCCTGGAAAGTGCGCGAGGAGAACTTCTTCGTGTGCGGCGGCTGCATCCCGGTTTTCATGAGAGATGGAAGCCGTCCTTTTGCCTATGTGATGGTATCCGGCATGGAACACTGGGACGATCATCAGGTGATCGCGGATGCGATGGCGAAACAGCTGGGGGTTGAGATTCCGGAGGTTCAAAAAGAGCAGCCATAAAATGATTGACTTGTAAAAATAAAGACGTTTGCAGAAATGGAAGGTAGATGAGCTATCTGCATTTTTGTAGGCGTCTTTTGTTGTTTTACTGTGCCGTATGGCGATGAATTATCCGTTATTTTGTATAGCGCACTTCCCCACCAGGTGGTATAATTCTAGTATTATAAAATTTTAGATTCAAAGAACATTTGCAATGATTCAGATGTTTTCTGCATAGCCGGGAACCGTCTGAGGCAGCCAGAGAATGCGAGGAATGTGGATGAGTAAAAAAGAGGTACGTCAGGCGGCGGCGGAACTGGCCGAGCGCCTTTGTGAAAAAGACTTTTTAGACCGGTCGGGACTGAGCCGGAAAAATGTCATGATGCTCATGAACAAGGAACACTGGGAGGAGCAGTTTGCCCATATTTTCCCGATCAAAAAGCGGATTTCCTGCCGGGCGGTCTACGAGATCTGTGAGGAACCCTTAAGCCTTTTAGGGCATGAGCCGGAAGAGGGCTGGATGAAGTTTACCTACCAGTATGTGTGCCATATTCTCTACCCGGATGCGGAGTTTAAGAAGGAAAATGCCGCTTTTTCCGCCGGTGCGGAGTTCTATCTGGCAGTGCTTCAGTTCGTGTTTGACCGCGAGCGGGCGGTGCTTCCGTACAAACCGATGGAGGACTTTGCATTTTTGGATGATGAGGAAGCTTCAAGCTTTGAGTGCGCGGCAGAATACAGCCGTTTCAAGAAGTTTTTCGCACAGGAATACATCTATGAGATGATGCGCCTCAATGCGGAGGTGACGCCGTTTCGGACGCTGGAGCACATCGCGGGCGTGCATTATGTCGCGATGACGGTGGCACGGGGGCTTTACGCGGCGGGTGTTCCGATTGATCTGACGCTGACATCGGGGGCAGCAGCAGGTCATGATCTCGGCAAATTCGGCTGCAAGCCGAATGAGCGGGTTCCGTATCTTCATTACTATTATACAAACCAGTGGTTCAACAACCATTCGATGGAATACATCGGCCATATCGCGGCGAACCATTCGACCTGGGATCTGGAACCGGAAAACCTGTCGGTTGAATCCCTGGTGCTGATCTATGCCGATTTCCGTGTAAAACAGAGCCGCGGCGATGACGGGCGCGAGATTACCTACATTTCTAATCTGGATGAGGCGTTCAACGTCATCCTCTCGAAACTCGACAACGTGGACGAGGTCAAATTAAACCGTTACCGCTTTGTTTATTCCAAACTGCATGATTTTGAGGATTATATGCGGTCTCTCGGTGTGGATGTGGATTTGAATGGACACCCGAAAAAGCCGGAGGTGCTGCCGGATATTTCCCTTCGGAATGCAGAGCAGACGGTGCAGTCCCTCGTTTTCATGGGTATCGAGCATAATATCCGCGTTATGCATCAGATGGGGGCGGAACGCCAGTTTGGCAATCTCCTCGAGGCGGCGCGCAGCGAGAAGGATTGGAAGAGTGTCCGCGCATACTTAAACATTTTCCGTGAATATTTTACATACACAAACGACAAACAGAAAGAGCAGACGCTGGGCTTTTTATATGAGCTTCTGATGCACCGTGAGGGCGACATCCGCGCGCAGGCGGCGAGGCTGATCGGACACGTGATCGCGCAGTTCAACGCCGGTTACCGCAAGGAGCGCCCGGCGGGCATGCCGGATATTGCCGAGGAGCGTGTGATGGAGATCTGGAAGCAATATCTGGAAATGATCATCCGACCGGATCACAAGCTGATGCTGCAGCAGAAACGGCGCATCCGTTATCACCTGAAAAATGTGCTGGCATCGGTGGTTGATCATGCGACGCCGGGGGATCTGCGGGAATTTCTGGAGGCATTTCTGGTTTGGTATGACCGGGCAAAGGAGCTGGATCCGGGCGAGGCATTTTCCCTGCTGGATACGGTGCATTTCATGCCGTTTGATAAACTGAGCGAAGAGGAACTGGGGAAAATCGCAAAATTTGCCCTGATTGAGTCGCAGAGCGGGGAACCGGATGTGCGGATCGCATCGTGGCGCGCCTTCAAGCTTCTGACGGCGTACCAGCCGGATCATCCGTGCTGTGCTGAGATCGGCGTGTGCGTGAGGGCGGCGCAGGTTGAGGACAATATCACGATGACCTTCCTCAAATACCGCGTGTTAAGTAACCTCGGAGAGGACACGGCGAGAGAACAGGAACTTTTGTATGACCGCGACGTTGTCTCCGATATTTTCCTGGATAACCTCAAAACAGCGACGCCGTGGGTCATCAAGTCGGCCAATATCAAGCTGCTCGTCGATCAGATCGCGCATGGTAAACAGGAACATATGCTGCATATCGCAGCGCATCTCTCAAACCTTGTAAAAGTCAGCGAGCACGTGATCGTGCGCCATGATGCCGGAACCGCCCTGCTTCGCATCATCGGGCTTCTGACACCGGATCAGAGAAATGAGATCGTGGTTGAGCTGATGAAGGGGCTGGAAGTCGGTGAGTACGAATTTTCTAAATATATTCCGCAGTATCTGGGGCAGGCGGCGCTGTGGCTGCCGCCGGAACAGCTGGAGGAGATCGTTTCCTACCTGCATGGCATGATGGCAAATGCAAACGACCAGATAGTCTCGGTTGCGCTTGATACGGTCGGCGTGCTGCTGGAACGGTATTCATGCTACCCAGAACGCTTTGCGGAGGAAAAAGAGGTATGCGAGGAACGGCGCGGACGTCTGCTTGGCATCCTGCTCAGCGGTCTGGCGAATTACCGCGAGTCGGTGCGCCAGGAGGCGATGCTGGTGCTGGGGCAGACCGTCTTCGGCTCATCCTGGATGGAGTGCCGGGAGAAAAAAGAGCTGTTCGCCCTGTCCTTCCGCAAGATGCTGTTCTTATTCAATGAAAATAAGGGAAATGAGCTGACGGCATTTTATCGTGCGGCGTCCCTTTCTAATATTTACCGGTTCATCACGCAGTACCATATGACCGAGGGCAATTTAGAGATCAAAGAGCGGAACCAGGTGGCATTCTTCCCAGGCACATTTGACCCGTTTACGCTGTCACACAAGGAGATTGTCCGCGAGATCCGCGACCGCGGCTATGAGGTGTTTCTGGCGGTCGATGAATTTTCCTGGTCGAAAAAGGCGCAGCCGCATCTGATCCGCCGTCAGATTGTGAGTATGTCGGTGGCGGATGAGTTCCATGTGAACCTGTTCCCGGATGAGATTCCGGTCAATATTGCCAATCCGGCGGATCTGAAACGCCTGAGAGAGGTGTTTTCCGGAAAAGAGCTGTATATCGTGGTCGGCAGCGATGTCATTGCCAATGCCTCTTCTTATAAGAAGAAACCGGTCAAAAATTCGATTCATTCGATGAACCACATCGCGTTCCGCCGCGTGGGTGATGTCAAGTCGGACAATAAATACAACCGTCAGATGATGGATCAGATCAGCGGCAAGGTTGTGGAGCTGGAGCTTCCGGAGCATCTGGAGGACATCAGTTCGACGAGAATTCGTGAAAATATCGATCTGAACCGGGATATTTCGAACCTGATTGACCCGTCTGTGCAGGAATATATCTATTACAATGGCCTGTATCTGCGGGAGCCGGAATATAAACCATATATCCGTGCGCGTGCGATCTCCTATGAGGAGGTGGAAACGCCGGATGAAATGCTTCTGGCGGAAATTTCGAATTTTGTTCTGCAGGACGAAGAAGATCGGGAGAACCTGTTGAATTCGATGAAGGAGTCGGGCGACCGGCTGCTGCTTCTTAGGAATACCGTGCAGGAAAACCGGCTGGTCGGAGTGGCACGGCTTCGTTATCTGGCGCCGGATGAGCTGTTTGCCGTTCTGGGACAGGTCAGTCTGGCAGATCAGGTGCGCCGCCATACCTACGGTGAGATTCTTCTGATTTCGGGTATCTATGTCGAGCGCGACCCGATGATCAACGACGCGGAACAGCTGCTTTTAACCGAGGCGATCGCACGGTCCTTTGAGTATAAATGCGGCTATGCACTTTTCTTCCCGGCAGACGGCTACTGCCCGGAGCGCGTGCTGTCGGCGGTGGTCCGCCAGGGCTTTGTGAAGGCGCCGGAATCCCCGGAAGACGCGCCGCTCTATCTGGTCGATATGCATGCGCCGCTTGTATTAGTGCAGAATCTGGAAACAACGTTAAAAGAACCATTTTCCAGCAATCCGCGCGTTCTGGATGCGATCTACAAGGCGCATCGGGAATTGCAGATGGCGATGACGCGCTTCTATCCGGGACAGCTGGTTCTTTCGATGTCTGCGAGCGTGATTTACCATCGTCTGGTGGAACGGATCACGGCGTTAAATGGTGTGCCGCGTGACCCAGTGACGCCGAGACGCCTCGGCGGGGCGATGTGCGTGCCGTTCGGCAAGATCCTGCGTGGAAAAGTTATTCCGAATACGGTGACGAAGACGCTGCATACGGATAAAGTGTACGATCCGGAGCTGAAAGAGAAGTCGATCGAAGCATTCCCGTACTATTCGCCGCTGCGAAGCCAGATCAAGGCTATCAAGTCCTTTGACCGCCCGGTGATTCTGGTGGATGATCTGCTGCATCACGGCGGACGTTTCGAGGCATTGGAACCGATGCTGCGCGAAGAGGGCGTGGAAATCAAAAAATTGGTGTTAGGTATGATTTCAGGCTACGGACGCGACACGATGGCGACGAAGGGCGTGCCGGTAGACAGTATTTATTATATTCCGAATCTGCGGAACTGGTTTGTTGAGTCCACACTGTACCCGTTCATCGGAGGCGATACGGTGCGCCGCGATACCGTGAAGGTGGCGGGACTGACGCCGTCGATCAATATGATCCTGCCGTATGCCGCACCGCCGGTACAGGGAAGTACGCCGGAAGCCGCGTTTGAGTTCTCCGCGTGCTGCATCCGCAACGCGCGCAACATTCTTCTGGTGCTCGAATCCGAGTACCGGGCGCTGTTTGCGAGAAACCTGACCTTAAGCCGCTTGTCTGAAGCGGTCATCCTGCCGCTCTGCCCGGATAAAGGCGAGTGTGTCAGCTACGATCCGAATCTGGCAGCGTCGGTGTATCTGGAAAATGATTTGGAGATGCTGTATCGGACGCGGAAGTGAGAAATTATGTCAAATAACGCAAAATAATATCATATAAGATATCAAAAAGAGCAGGGGGTATACAATATGTACTATTATAAAATTGGAGATAAAATCTGTTGTTCCTTCAATGGAAATTTATCATACGAAAAGGCAGAAATGCCGCACCCGGGCACGCCGCTCACATTCTTATTCGAGCGCGAGCCGGGAACCGGAAGAGATTCTTTTAAGGTAAACTCGCCGCTGCTTTTATTCCAGGAGGCAGAGAATGTTTCCTGGCTGAGCAGCCGGAAGCTGGAGGTGCAGGCGGCAAACAAGAATTGTGAGCTTGACGAGGCAGTCAAAGCCGCGATCGCTCAGGGCGTGATGCGCGCAGTCAACCGCCAGCATCCGGATTTTGAGGCTATTTTGGCAGAAAAACCGCAGAAAACGAAGAAAAGAGTCCATGTTCTGGCGATCGGCGATGTCGGAAGTACGCTGTTGACCGGGCTTCATCTTCTGGGCGGCGACTGCATCAGTTCGATCGGCATCTGTGATATTTCCGATAAAGTGACCGCACGCTGGGAATTTGAGGAAAACCAGATTGCCTACCCATGGTCGTATGACGCGCTGCCGGAGGTCGATGTGGTAAAACCGGAAGACCTCTTCCAATGCGATGTATTTGTATTTGTCGCTTCTAAGGGAATCCCGCCGGTTGGTTCTGGCGTCAAAGATGTGCGGATGTACCAGTTTGAAAATAACTCCAAGATCGTTGCGCAGTATGCAAGACAGGCGAGAGCCGAGCATTTCAAGGGCTTATTTGCCGTTGTCTCCGATCCGGTTGACCCGCTGGCAAAGACGGCATGGCTGGAGAGCAACAAGGACGAAAACGGCATCCTTGATTTAAAGGGACTCCGCCCGGAACAGGTACAGGGCTTCGGACTCGGCGTTATGAATGCGCGCGCGGCTTATTATGCGAAGCGCGACGGGCGGTTTTCACAGTTTTTGATTGAGGGGCGTTCCTTCGGACCGCATGGACAGGATCTCGTCATCGCAGATTCCATTGCAAATTACAACGATGCGCTTTCAAAAGAACTGACCCAGCTGACGGTAACGGCAAACCTGCATATGCGTGCGATCGGTTTCAAGCCGTTTATCGCACCGGCATATTCCTCCGGCGCGATCTCCCTGATTCTGATGATGCGCGGCGAATGGCACTGCGGTTCCGTATTCATGGGCGGCATCTTCATGGGCGTGAAAAACCGTTATACTGAATACGGTCTGGAAACAGAAATCCTGCCACTGCCGGATGCGCTGTATGAGCGGATTGTGACGGCGGAGGAAAATCTGAAAAAGATTGTGTGATTGATGAGTTTTATCGCAGGAAGGAAGCGAAAATAAATGATTCATTCAAATTCAGAAGGAGATATCTATATAGAAGAAATGCCTCTCCTCCTCGTCCATCTGCGCGAGGAGGAAAAAGGCGCGGATGCGCGCCTTTCGGAGGTGTTATCCTATGCGCTGGACGGCTACGCCTACGAGACAGCGACGGAAATCAGTGCTTTTGAAGATTATGTAAACCGATGGAGGTGCCTGGAGAAGACACAGAATCAAAAAAATCCAGTCCAGGGACGTATCCTGTTTGCCGTGCCGCTTGGCACATCTGGCATCAACCTGGAGCTTTACCGTCTGATTCGTTTCCTGCGGGAACATCCGGATTTTCTGAACGGTTTTGTCGGCGGACTTTTGGTGGACAGTGAAAATGACCTCTATTCCAAATCGGCGGCGAAGGATCTGGTATTTGCCGCTAACTGTGCGGGCTGCGCGTTCGTGGGACGCCCGCTCGTCGAGGGCACGCGGACACTTTCCAATTACACGATCGTTTCCAATAATCTTGGAACCGATCTGATGGGGGCATACCGCGAGAGCGCGGCGGGGCTGGTCAAAGAAGTACTGGGAACGGATTGCGTCAGGAAAAAATGTCCGAAAGTATTGGTATTGCACGCGTCAAGCCACAAGACCTCCAACACCTATGCGATCTGGAGCCGGGTGAAAGAACAGCTCCCGGAGATGGAGATAAGGGAGATAGGGCTTCGAAACGGTACGCTTTCCGACTGTGCCGGATGCCCTTACAAGATGTGTCTGCATTTTGGCGAGCAGGGAAGCTGTTTCTACGGTGGAGTGATGGTCGAGGATGTCTATCCGGCGGTCCGCGAGGCGGATGCGATCGTGATGCTCTGTCCAAATTACAACGATGCGCTGTCGGCAAACCTGACTGCGTTCATCAACCGCCTGACTTCGCTGTTCCGGACGACGCGGTTTTATGACAAAGCGCTGTTTGCGGTGGTTGTGTCGGGCTATTCCGGAAGCGATATCGTGGCTGAACAGCTTATCGCGGCGTTAAATATGAACAAAACCTTCTATCTACCGGGGCAGTTTGCGATGATGGAGACGGCAAACAATGCCGGGGCAGCGATGCAGCTGCCGGGGATTGAGGAGCGGATGAAAGCGTTTGCGGAGAGAATCCGGGAGACGTTATTATATAGGTAAAGAGGGGTTATAAGCAGGGCAGCGTCACTGGGAGAGTTTGTAACTGTTCACAGGTAGGAATTTTTTGAACTGAAAATTCCGTACGATACAGTTCCGGCAGCAGATTTTGCCGATTTGGAATGCGTAGCATCGGCAAAATCCCGTTGCTGGGCACACGTGTGTGAACAGTAACGAGAGTTTCACATCTGCTATAAAATTCTTTACAGATTTCACGAAACTAAGTATACTATATGAATATGTAAAAACTGTTTTACTCAGGCTAAAGGCCATGTGAAATCGTACCGTTTAAAGAGGGAGAAAGGCAGAAATGAAATCCTGGAGACGAACATTAGCGATAGGTTTTATCATAGCGATAACTTCGCAGCTTTATTGGAACGTATTTGTCAACAATTTCCGTGTGTCAGCGTCGGTTATCCTGCTTCCGGTGCTGATTATGACAGTCGGAAGCCAGATTCACACGATGACGATCTGTACGGTGACGTCGATCATTGTTTTTTTATTCCGAATTGTGATATATTATCTGCAGGGAATGCCATCCGAGATGCTGGTACAGCTTGCGATGCCCGGAGCATTCTTTTATATCGTGTACGGCATGATGTTCAAGCTGCAGATCCGGAATAAACATATCGCGAATCTGGAAAATGTGATTGCGGCGGCATTTTTCTGTGACTTATGCTCGAATATATTCGAAAACTTCCTGGCGGCGCTTCTTAAAAACAATGCGATGCCGGGACCGGATATAATTCAAAAGCTTTTTATGATCGCTGCAGTCCGCACACTTTTTGTGGCACTGGCACTGATCGGAGAACAGCAGTACCGGCTTCTTCTTACGAAAGCGGATCATGAGAGCCGTTATCAGCGGTTATTTCTTATGACAACGGGACTCAAGACTGAGATTTACCTGATGCATAAGAACACCGAGGAGATCGAGCGCGTCATGAGCAATGCATACAAGCTCTATGAGCAGATTCTGGAAAAGGATCTTCCACGGGAAATGCAGCAGATGGGACTTGAGATAGCGCGGGATGTCCATGAGATCAAGAAAGATTACATCCGCATCATTCAGGGCATTGAGGAGGCGATCGAGGAAGAGTCGAACGAGGAAACGATGAGCCTGCAGGATCTTCTTCGGATTCTGGAATCATCCACCTACCGGACCATGGCGGAGAAAAAGCTGGATATCCGTCTGATGTTTGACTGCCGGGACAATTTTATGACGCAGGAACACTACCAGCTTATGACGATTCTCAAAAATTTGGTAGGAAATGCGGTGGAAGCGATCGAATCGACGAAAAAAAGTGGGATGATCTGGATTCGGGAGTACAAAAAAGATGGTAATTATGTGTTTGAAGTAGCGGACGACGGACCGGGAATTTCAGAAAAACATCTCCCACGGATTTTCAATATGGGATATTCAACGAAGTTTGATGAAAAAACCGGCAATATATATAGAGGCGTCGGGCTCTGCGGTGTGAAAAACGCGGTAGAGGAGCAGTTTGAAGGTAGTATTTCAGTGGATTCGGAAGAGGGAAGAGGAACGAAATTCCATATTGAGATACCGATAGCGAAATTGGAGGAAATAGAGTAAATGGAGATTTATATTGTTGAAGATGATATGTCAGTGATCAGCGTCCTGCAGGATATTATTGAAGATAATGATCTGGGAATCGTCTGCGGAACTTCAGAGGGACAGCCGGCGGATGTGGATGATATCCTGGCAAAGAACCCGGATATGGTTCTGATTGATTTTCTGATGCCGGAAAAGGACGGTGTTCAGGTCATGCGTGAGCTGCGGGAAAGAGGCTGCAAGGCAAAATGCATCATGATTTCCCAGGTGGCGGCGAAAGAATTGATCGGCAAGGCATACGATGCGGGCGTTGAGTTCTTCATCAGCAAGCCAATCAATATCATTGAGGTAAAATCGGTCATCCGCAATGTGGATGAGCAGATCAAGAATGAGAAAACACTGACGAATATTAAGAAAATGTTCATGGCAGAGATCGCGGATATGCCGAAGGAGAAGAAAAAAGATGACGGTTACGGCAGAAAGGTGCTTTACATTTTAAACCGTCTTGGCATGTCCGGCGAGAAGGGCGGCGACGATATCCTTCGGATCTGCGAGTATCTGCACAACAACGGACGCCCGATCTCCCAGGTCAGCATCGGTCAGCTCTGCGAGCTTTTGAGCGATGCGCCGAAGAACATGGAGCAGCGTGTCCGCCGTGCGATCGCGGTCGGCATGTCGAACCTGGCACATTTGGGTATTGAGGATTTCATGAATGAAACCTTTACTGCATACTCCAGCACCCTGTTCCCATTCGAGGAAATCCGGGCAGAGATGGATCACATCCGCGGTAAACGCCGTTACGGCGGCAAAGTCAGCATCAAAAAGTTCATCGACAGCCTGATGCTGGCGGTAGATCGTGAGGTATAACGGGTAGATTTACAAAACTTTCCAATCTGTTTATCATAAGTTAAAAAAATGTTATAAAAATTTTATGTTTTTATGATGGATCTTGTAGTTTTTTGTCGGGGCTACAGTATTATACACTTGCGAGCAAGAAAAAAAATAGGTTGGAGGTAGTTGTATGAAGACAATCGAGCTTGATATGTATCAGGCAACCGCAGTTGCGGCACTTGTACTGTTACTGGGACGTGTTCTGGTAGCTAAAATTTCTATTCTTCGTCGGTATTGTATTCCGGCACCTGTAGTTGGTGGTTTCCTTTATGCAATTGTTCATACCATCGTAAGAGGCATGGGCATTCTGGAAATTTCCTGCGACATGACACTTAAAAACGTATTCATGGTAGCTTTCTTCTGTAGCGTAGGTTTCACAGCATCCTTCCGTATGCTGAAGAAGGGCGGCGTTCAGACAGTTGTATTCCTGGCTCTGTCAGCTGTTATGGTAATTCTTCAGAACGTTCTGGGTGCTGGTCTGGCAAGCGTATTTGGTCTGGATCCTCGTCTGGGTCTGGCAACCGGTTCCATCCCGATGGTAGGTGGTCACGGTACTGCTGGTTCCTTCGGACCGTTACTTGAGGAATTAGGCGTAGCAAATGCGAGCGTTGTAGCTATCGCTTCCGCTACTTATGGTCTGGTTGCAGGCTGCGTAATCGGTGGTCCTATTGCAACTGCTAAGATCCGTAAGTACAAACTGTCCGCAGTTGCTGAGGCAGCTACTAAGACTGAGACTGTAGAGACAGATGAGACTGGTGCAATCGATTCCGCTAGAATCCTTGATGGTCTTCTGTACTTAATCGTTGCTATCGGTGCTGGTACTATCGTATCCATGTTCCTTGGCAAGTTTATGACATTCCCGTTCTACATCGGCGCAATGTTAGTTGGTGCTATCATCCGTAACATCATGGATGTTCAGAACAAAGAGATCCCGATGGAAGAGATCAGCACACTGGGCGGTGCTTCCCTTTCCGTATTCCTGGGTCTGGCTATGATCGATATGAAGCTGTGGCAGTTAGCTGAGCTGGCTGTACCGATGGTAGTTATGCTTCTTGCACAGACAGTACTTATGTTCTTCTATGCAAACTTCGTTGTATTCAACGTACTTGGCAAATCCTACGATGCTGCTGTTATGACCAGTGGTTTCTGTGGATTCGGTATGGGTGCTACCCCGAACGCTATGGCAAACATGCAGGCAATCACCGGCGTATATGGTCCGGCTCCGACTGCATTCATGGTTGTTCCGCTGGTAGGTTCCTTATTCATCGACTTTGTAAACGCAACTATCCTGACAGGATTCATCAGCTTCCTGGGCTAATAGATGCGAATTTCAAGAGGTCTGCTTTTCGGCAGGCCTCTTTTTTTGTGTAATAGGAAATTCCTTGGAATTCCCTATTACACAAAAAGGCGCTAACGTGCCAATGATGCGCACTCACACGAAGCAGAAATATGTTGCAAGCGACCGCGCGAGGCGCCCGAATGTGCTTTGGCACATTCGTTGTCCATCCCCGGGTTATAATCAGGAATAATATAACTCCATAAGCAAATAATAATAACATCTATAACACTATTTTTATTTGATTCTGACGAAGAAATGATATATAATACAATATAGAAACAGAAAAGTTCACAAAAACAATTTGGAACCAGAGGGAATTATGTACAAGATTGATGAAACCATCGTCAAGTATTTGTGGTAACCATAGTTCAGTGAACTATTCAAACTTATATACATATCAGGAGGTATTATCCAATGAGCAAGTATGTTGACAGAGTTCTTGCAGAACTCAAAGAGAAAAACGCACATGAAGCCGAATTCCTTCAGACAGCAGAGGAAGTATTATCCACTCTGGGTCCGGTTGTAGATGCACATCCGGAGTACGAGAAGGTTGCTCTTCTTGAGAGAATGGTTGAGCCGGAGAGAACTATCGAGTTCCGTGTACCGTGGGTTGATGACAACGGTGCTGTTCATGTAAACCGTGGCTATCGTGTACAGTTCAACGGCGCTATTGGACCGTACAAAGGAGGCTTACGTTTCGCTCCTTCTGTAAACCTGTCTATCATGAAATTCTTAGGCTTCGAGCAGACTTTCAAAAACAGCTTAACAACCTTGCCGATGGGCGGTGCTAAGGGTGGTTCTGACTTCGACCCGAACGGCAAGAGCGATGCAGAGGTTATGAGATTCTGCCAGTCCTTCATGACTGAGTTATATCGTCACATCGGACCGGACGTAGATATCCCGGCTGGTGACCTTGGTGTAGGTGCTCGTGAGATCGGTTACCTGTATGGCCAGTACAGAAAGATCCGTGGTGCATTCGAGAACGGTACTATCACTGGTAAGGGAATGTCCTTCGGTGGTTCTCTGGTACGTCCGGAAGCAACTGGTTACGGCGCTGTTTACTATGTAGAAGCAGTTATGAAACATGAGAACGATGACATCAAAGGCAAGAGCGTTGTTGTATCTGGTTTCGGTAACGTTGCTTGGGGTATCTGCAAGAAACTGGCTGAGCTGGGTGCTAAGGCTGTTACCCTGTCTGGTCCGGACGGATACATCTACGATCCGGAAGGTGTTGTAACTGAAGAGAAGATCAACTACATGCTGGAGATGAGAGCATCTGGACGTAACAAAGTTCAGGATTACGCAGACAAGTTCGGCGTACAGTTCTTCCCAGGTGAGAAACCGTTCGGCGTTAAGGCTGACATCGTTATGCCGGCTGCTACTCAGAACGACGTTCGTATGGAAGAGGCTCAGAAGATGGTTGCTAACGGCCTTAAGTACTACATCGAGGTTGCTAACATGCCAACTACCAACGAAGCTCTTAAGTTCTTAATGGAGCAGAAGAACATGGTAGTAGCTCCGTCCAAGGCTGTTAACGCAGGTGGCGTTCTTGTATCTGGTCTTGAGATGAGCCAGAACAGCGAGAGATACAGCTGGACAGCAGAGGAAGTTGATTCCAAACTTCATCAGATCATGACTGGTATCCATGATGGTTCCGCAGCAGCTGCTGAGAAATACGGCTTAGGCTACAACCTGGTAGCTGGTGCTAACATCGTTGGTTTCCAGAAAGTTGCTGACGCTATGATGGCTCAGGGTATCTGCTGGTAGTCAGTAGTTCCCCATACCATATGGAGTGAATGTATAAGTAATATAATTGCATAACGCAGTTACATAAAGAGACTGCTGATTCGGACAACCTGGCGACAGGAAGTCCGGCTCAGCGGTCTTTTTTGCGTAATAGGAAATTCCTTGGAATTCCCTATTACGCAAAAAGGCACTAACGTGCCAAGGAATAATTCTTCCCTCCCACACATAAAATAGTAATGGTAATTTTTGACAGTCTATCTAAGACGTAAATGTTCAAGCAGGGAGGAGAATGAGAGAATGAGAAGAACAAAAAAGACGAAAAAAACGAGAATGCAGGGACACATGGCAGTAGCAATTTCCATGGCGATGGCGGCAGGGCTGGCGCTGACGGGATGCGGCAGTACCGGAACGACAGGAGTATCGGCAGAGACATCTGCGGGAGGTAAAAATGAAGCTGGGAGGAATACTGCCGGTAACACAGCAGGCGGACAGGAAGAAAGTCAGAGTGGGGCTGGCGCTGCGCAGGTGACAGACACGAAAAAGGGCGGAAAGGATGGCGGAACCAGCCTTATTTTCACGACGGGAGGCGATCAGGGTACATATTATGGATTTGGCGGCGTGCTTGCAGGAAAGATAGGGGAATCGACCAGCACTTCGGTGACGGCGATCACATCGGGCGGTTCGCAGGCAAATATCGAGGCGCTGGATGCACATGACGCGGATTTGGGATTTGTGCAGTCGGATGTCATGGCATATGCCTACAATGGTACGAATCTCTTTGAAGAATATGGAAAAGTTGCTGATTTCTCGACCGTGGCGGCGCTCTATATGGAGCAGGTGCAGATTGTTACGCTGGATCCGTCGATTCAGTCGGTAGCCGATCTGGAAGGCAAAAATGTTTCGGTCGGCGCGGCGGGGTCAGGCGTCTATTATAATGCGGTGGATGTGCTGGGAGCATATGGATTGGATATCGAAAAAGATATAAATCCGACGTATCAATCCTTTGGGGACAGCGCAGAGGCGCTGCAGGATGGCAAGATTGATGCGGCATTTGTCGTAGCGGGTGCACCGACGACCGCAATCACCTCCCTGGCAGCGACGAAGGATGTGTATCTCGTCAGCCTGGACGATGAGCATATGGATCAGCTGATTAAAGAATCGCCATATTACAGCAAAAACACGATCCCAGCGTCCGCGTATGGAACGGATGAGGATATCAGGACGGTGGCTGTCGGTGCGGTAGTAGTGGCGCGCGATGACGTTCCGGCAGAGGATATCTATAACTTCTGCTATGGCGTCTTTGAAAATATGGATTCCATCAAGGCGGCGCATGCGAAGGGAGCGGAGCTGAACCTTGAATTTGCCACTTCGGTCACAGCGGTTCCGTATCATCCGGGAGCAGCGGATTATTTCGCAGAGAAAGGGATGGAGGTGCCGGTGAAATAAGGGGGAAACCCAGAAATGAAGTATGAAAGGGGGTTATACGAATGGGTGAATGGAAGGAAAAGAAAAACAGGGCACCAGATCTAAAATACCTGGAACGTGAAAGCCTGAAAAAGGGCGATTCGGACACAGGGACAGCTGCGGATGTTGAGTTAGTCATGAAAAAATATGACCGCGAGTCCAACACGCGCGTCTGGCAGGGGAAACCAGCATCGATCATCCGGTGGCTGTCGGTATTATTTTCCGTTTACAGCATTTATGTGACGCTTTTCAGTACCGCCTTGCCGGAAATCCGGTTGTCGATGTTTCTGGGAATGATTCTGATTCTCGGGTATCTGCATTATCCGATTCAGAAGGGAGACGGACGCATCAACCATATGCCGTGGTACGACTGGGTTCTGATGGCAGTGGGGGCGGTTCCATTTTTCTATTTTGCGGCGAACGCGCATGCGATCATTAAGCTGGCGACGCGGGTCACGAAGAATCCGGTTATGGTGCTGATGGCGATTCTGGCGGTGCTCTCGCTGATGGAACTTTGCAGGCGTTGTGTGGGAATCCCGATTCTCTGTGTAGTCGGTGCACTGCTTGTATATACATTTGCGACGGTGCGTTTTGGAAAGGTTATTTATGATTTATTTTACACGACGAGCGGAGTTATGAATACGCCGATCAATGTCTGTGCAAAATATATTGTGGTCTTCATCATTTTCGGGGCGTTTCTGGAACGGACGGGGATCTCGAATTTTTTTATCGACCTGGCGAACTGTCTCTGCGGTTCCTCGGCGGGCGGTCCGGCGAAGGTGGCGGTTATCTCCTCGGCGCTCTGCGGGATGGTATCGGGATCTTCGGTTGGAAATACTGTCACAACGGGTTCGGTCACGATCCCGATGATGAAAAAATGTGGTTACCGCCCGGAATTTGCCGGAGCAGTGGAGGCGGCTGCTTCGACCGGCGGGCAGATCATGCCGCCAATCATGGGCGCGGCAGCATTCCTGATGGCAGAATATATGGGCGTGCCGTATGCGACGGTGGCGCTGAAAGCGATTCTTCCGGCAGTGCTGTATTTTGCGGGTATTTATATCGCAGTGCATCTGGAGGCACAGAAACTGGGACTTCGTGGAATTCCGCGGGAGGAACTGCCGCAGATGCGGGTGCTGATGAAACAGATCTATCTGCTGGCACCGTTGATTGTGCTGGTGGTGCTGGTATCGACAAATACATTTACGATGCAGTTTTCTGCGTCGGTAGCGATCTTTGCCGCGATTGCGGTCGGTGCTCTGAACCGGAATAACCGGATCACGCTGAAAAAGATTGTGGATGCGCTGGAGGCAGGCGGACGCGGCACGATCACGGTGGCGGTTGCCTGTGCGATGGCGGGGCTGGTGGCTGGATGTATCACATCGACCGGTCTGGCATCGAAGCTGATCACGGCAATTGTGGCAGTTTCCCAGGGAAAACCGCTGATCGCGCTGTTCCTGACGATGTTATGCTGTATCGTGCTTGGCATGGGCGTTCCGACGACGGCAAATTACTGTATTATGGCGGCGACCTGTGCGCCGATTCTGATTGCACCGGAGATCGGGATCAATCTGGTCTGCGCGCATTTCTTTGTTTTCTATTTCGGAATCGTGGCGGATATCACACCGCCGGTGGCATTGGCAGCTTATGCGGGTTCCGCGATCGCGAAAGCGCCTCCGATGAAAACGGCGCTCAATGCGACGCGGCTGGCGGTTGCCGCTTTTATCGTGCCGTATATTCTGGCATTTAACCCGGCGATGGTATTCATCGACACGAATGCACTGCAGGTTGTGCAGATCTGCATCACCTCGCTGCTCGGTATCTTCGGGATTGCGGCGGCGCTTAACGGTTTTCTGTTTGGATGGCTGTCCGTTGTAGAGCGGCTGGTTTTGATCGTGGGCGGTCTGTGCATGATGGATCCGGGCGCATGGACGGATCTTCTGGGACTTGTGTTGGTTGGCGGTGTGACATTCTGGCAGAAGAACCATGGATTGGAGAAAGATGCGGAGACGGGTGTTGGATGAATGAATTTGCATTGCAGTTTACATAACGTGTAAACTGTGATGTGAAGTGTGTGTAAACGTAGACCGCACAGGCGCAGGCATGTGCGGTCTTTTGTGGCATAGGAAACTTCGGGCGGTTTCAGCAAGGTATGTTTTTTGTTTCCGGTGGGATGTTTGCAAACCAGAGGCTGTGAATCGGGCGGTAGCGAATCGATTTTAAGATAATTTTCACAAATTCACTCTGGAAATATCGGGTGGAATATGGTTAAATAGTCAATAGAGTTTTGCCACCCAAAAGAGTGTAGAAGGAACGGAAAGGAGAAATACCAGGATGGATGAGAATAAAGAGTTGGTAGAGACAATGGAGGACTATGCCGAGGAGCTGGAGGCGTCTTTCAAGCGTCTGCATGAGGGCGATATTGTGACTGGCACGGTTGTTGCAGTGACGGACGACCAGGTGCTGGTGGATTTGAAATATTTTGCTCAGGGCGTGATTGACCGTGAGAATCTGAGCAATGATCCGGATTTTAATATGAAAGAAGAGATTCAGCCGGGCGACCTGCTCACGGCAACGGTAAATCAGACCGACGACGGCGAGGGCAATGTCGTTTTATCCCGCAAGGAGGCGAATGACAGGATGACGTGGGAACATTTCCGTCAGCTGCTTGATGAGCGCACACCGCTTGAGGTTACTATTTCCGAGGTCGTAAACGGCGGTGCGGTTGCGATGGTGGAAGGCGTGCGCGGCTTTATACCGGCGTCGAGACTGGATGCAGCGTATGTCGAGGATCTGGACAGCTGGAATGGAAAGAAGATTCCGGTGCTGGTGATTGAGGCGGATGAGGAGAAGAAACGTCTCGTCCTGTCCGGCAGAGAGTTGGCGAGAGAAAAACAGGATGCGGAGAAGAAGAGCCGGATTGCGCGCTGTGAGACCGGCGCGATTATGGAAGGAACGGTCGAGACAATCAAGCCATACGGCGCGTTTGTTCTGCTGGAAAATGGCTTAAGCGGACTGGTACACGTTTCCCAGATGAGTAAAAAGCGCGTGGAGAATCCGGGTGCAGTCGTAAAGGTGGGACAGAAAGTGACGGTGAAAATCCTGTCTACCGCAAATGGCAAACTAAGCCTCAGCATGAAAGAGGTAGAGCCGGACGAAGCGCCGGAAGAGGAAGTATTTAATTATCATGAATCAGGCGAGGCGACAACCGGGTTTGCCGAGCTGTTAAAGGGCTTTAAATTTGACTAAATAGCAGTAAAGGAGAGGGAAAATTGAATATCCCTGAGACGTATAATCAGCTTGACCAGTGGACGACAGTCATGTTTCTGTACAATTCTGCCCTGAAAGCGATTAACACGAAAATTGAAATTTTAAATAACGAGTTTATTCATTTATATAATTACAATCCGATCGAGCACATCAAATCGCGCCTGAAAACACCGGAGAGTATCGTCAAGAAGCTTAAACGCGGTGGATATGAGGTGACGATCCCGAACATGATTGAGCATCTGAGCGATATTGCGGGCATCCGTATTATCTGCTCGTTCAGTCCGGATATTTACCGGATCGCGGAGATGATCGCGCGTCAGTCGGATGTGACAGTGCTGGTGGTGAAGGATTATATCAAGAATCCGAAGCCGAACGGCTACAAGAGTTACCATATGGTTGTGACGATCCCGATTTATCTAAGCGATGGTCCGGTAGATACGAAGGTGGAGATCCAGATACGGACGATAGCGATGGATTTCTGGGCAAGTCTGGAACACAAGATTTATTATAAATTTGAAGGAAATGCGCCGGATTATCTGGAGCAGGAACTGAAAGCCTGCGCGGATATGGCGGATATGCTGGATAATAAGATGTTTTCCCTGAATCAGGCGATCACGAAGATTGCGGAGGAACAGGCGAAGGAGAAGGAAGCTGCGAAAGTGGCGGAGGAAATGAAGAAAGCAGAGCGGGAGGATGTGCCCGCGGGGAACGAGCAGGAGCCGAAAGACGGGAAACGGAGCGGGGAAGCTGCGTCCGGGAACCGGAAAGAAGCCGGAGAGTAAGAGACGAAGAAAATGAAGATACGCAGGCGGATGGGTGAGACAAAGCAGATTGTTCAGGTAAATGGGGGGAATATTCTGCTGTTTGAGCTGGCTTTCCGTTTGCTCACGCTGCCGCTTCTTTTGCAGGCAGTGGCGGCGCTGTTCCGGCTGTCGGTGCGCGCGTCTGGCTACAGTTATGTGACGGTCAGCAATCTGGTTTCCTACCTGCTGCGGCCGGTTACGATCGCGATTCTGGTTTTGATGGCAGCGATCCTACTGGTGGGAGTTTCCATCGAGGCGGCGGGACTTCTGGCGGCATATCAGGCGGCGGCACTCTCGCGGAAAATGAGCGCTTTTTCGATGTTTGCGGCAGGCATCCGTCTGACGGTATCAGAGATCCGAAAGCGGAATCTGAGGTTGTTTCTGGTGCTGGCGGTTCACGGCCTGGTGCTTCATTCATTTTTGATTTACCGTATGTTATGCCATGTGAAGGCGGTCAAATTTATCCTTCCGGCGCTTCTGGCGGAGAACTGGGGGCGGCTTTTACTGGTTGGCGTGATTGTTGGCGCGGTTGTGATTTCACTTCCGACGATTTTTATCTGTTTTGGCTGTATGCTGGAGCAGCGGTCGTTTCGGGGCGGATTTCTGCGAAGCAGGGAGCTGCTGCGCGGTAATCGGGTACAGGTAGTTGGGACGCTTGTTTTGTGCAATCTGGCAGTTACGGCGGTAACGGTGGTGCTCTATCTGATTGCGGTTGTGATTGTGGCGGTGTTTGCTGTCTGGTTTGCGGACCGGCGTCTGGAATTGATTCTGGTTTTAGAGGCGCGCGACCGGATCGAGATGGTTTTGATGCCGCTCATGAGCATCGCGCTGATGTCGGTCAATTATGGCGCATTGACGGTGTTATATGTGCAGCTGGACCGGAAACGTCAGAACAAAGAGCGCTGGAAGTTTGAAGCTGGCGAACATGCGGGTCTTCCGTGGATGAGCCGCCGCAACCGGATGGCGGCGCTGGCACTTCTGACGGCATTGAGCGCCGGAGCAATGTACGACGCTTTTTACCGGGGCAATGTGCTGGCGGCGGATCAGCTGAGGGAAGTGCAGCTCACAGCGCATCGGGGCGCATCGACGAGCGCACCGGAGAACACGATGCCTGCGATGGAGGCAGCGGTCGATCAGATGGCGGATTTTGCAGAGCTGGATGTGCAGGAGACGCGGGATGGTGTGCTGGTATTGTTCCATGACAGCACTCTGGAGCGGATCGACGGGACGCGGCGGACGATCCGATCGCTTTCCTGGGATGAGCTGCAGCAGGTAGATGCCGGTGGCTGGTATTCGGAGCAGTACAGCGGGACGCGGATTCCGAAGCTGGAGGACGTTATCGAATATGTCAGGGGACGGATGATGCTGAACATCGAGATCAAATATGCCGGCGCGTCGAGCGATCTGCCGGAAAAGGTCGTGGACTGTATCCGGGAGAATGATTTCGTGGAACAGTGCGTCGTGACATCGACGAGTCTTTCTTATTTAAAGCGGGTGAAGGCGGCGGATTCGGATATTTATACGGGCTATATCCTGTCGGCAGCATATGGAAGCTATTACGAGGATGATGCGATCGATTTTATCAGCCTGATCTCCAGTTCAGCGAACCGGAAGCTGGTCGAGCGCGTCCATGCCTGTGGTAAGGAGGTTCATGTCTGGACGGTCAATAAAAAGAGTGAACTGGAGCGAATGAAGATGATCGGCGTCGATAACATCATCACCGACCGGCCGATCCTGGCGCGGGAGGTCATTCTGGGCGAGGAAAATGCGGAGAATCTGCTGGCGCGGCTGAGGGCGCTGCTGCGGTAAAGAAAGATTACAGGAAAAATAAAAATCAGGAGAAAAACATGAGATTTGTACTACAGAGAGTCAAACACGCGAGTGTAAAGGTAGACGGCGAGCTGATCGGCTCGATCGGCCGTGGATATATGGTGCTGATGGGCGTCAGCGACACCGACACGGAGGAAATCACCGACAAAATGGTGGATAAAATGTGCAAGCTGCGTATTTTTGAGGATGAGAACGGCAAGACGAACTGTTCGCTGGCGGATGTGGATGGCGAGATCCTGCTGATCAGCCAGTTTACTTTGTACGCGGACTGTAGCCACGGAAACCGCCCGGGCTTTACGGGTGCGGGAAATCCAGAACTGGCGAACCATCTTTACGAACACGCGCTGGCGCGCTGCGCCGGACAGGTGCGGAAGGTCGAGCACGGTATTTTCGGGGCAGATATGAAGGTCGAGCTTTTAAACGATGGACCATTTACGATTCTGCTGGATAGTGATACGATAGTGAAAAAGAAATGATTTGCAAAAGGAGGAAGGATATGTCAGTAGCGAAAGAACAGAGAGAAAAACTGATCTGGGAATTTCCTAATATTGGAAAGAAAGCCCCGGAGCAGGAGGAAAAGGCATTTGCATATTGCGAGGGATATAAGGAGTTTTTAAATGCGGCAAAGACCGAGCGCGAATTTGTGCGCGAGGCGGTGCTCCGCCTGAAAGAGGCTGGTTATGAGGAGTTCGAAGAAGGAAAAATCTATCAGCCGGGCGACAAGGTATACCAGATCAACCGCAAGAAAGCGCTTCTGATGAGCACGTTCGGAAAACGTCCGCTGGAGGACGGCGTCCGCATTAACGTGGCTCACATCGATTCCCCGCGCCTGGATCTGAAACCGAACCCGCTGTATGAGAAGGCAGAGGCGGCATATTTCAAGACCCATTATTACGGCGGCATCCGCAAATACCAGTGGGCGACGATCCCGCTGGCGATGCACGGCGTTGTGATTTTAAAGGACGGCACCTCGATGGATATTTGCATCGGCGAAAAAGAGGGCGATCCAGTCTTCTGCGTGACCGATCTGCTTCCGCATCTTGCCGCACAGCAGAATGAGCGGAAACTGAAAGACGGCATCAAGGGCGAAGAATTAAATATCATTGTTGGATCCCTGCCGTACCCGTGCGAGGAAGAAGACTCGATCAAGGAGCCGGTCAAGCTGCTGGCGCTGTCGATCTTAAATGAGCGCTTCGGCATGACGGAGAAGGATTTCCTGCGTGCAGAGATCGAATTTGTGCCGGCAGTAAAAGCAACGGATGTCGGTCTGGACCGCAGCCTGGTCGGCGCTTACGGACAGGATGACAAGGTGTGCGCGTACACGGCACTGACCGCAGAGATGAAAGTCAAGTCCCCGGAATATACGACTGTTACGATTCTGGCAGATAAAGAGGAGATCGGTTCCGTTGGAAATACCGGCTTAAATTCCGATTTTACCCTGCATTATATCGAGGGACTGTGCAAGGCAGGAAATGTGGATGTCCGCAAAGTGCTGAAGCATTCTCTGTGCCTGTCGGCGGATGTCAATGCGGCGTATGACCCGACGTTTGCGAGCGTATTTGAAGAAAAAAACTCCTGCTATCTGAATAAGGGTGTCGTTTTGACGAAATATACGGGTGCGCGTGGCAAATCCGGCAGCAACGACGCGAGCGCGGAGACGATGGCGAAAGTGATCCAGATCATGGATGAGGCAGGCGTATACTGGCAGATCGGCGAGCTGGGCGCAGTAGACGTCGGCGGCGGCGGCACGGTTGCCCTGTTTGTGGCTGGCATGGATGTAGATGTTGTGGATATGGGTGTTCCGATTTTATCCATGCATGCCCCATTTGAGCTGGCATCGAAACTGGATATCTATAATACATATCTGGCATTTGCAGCATTTTGCAGCTAAAAAACAGCCAGAAAATTCCGTCAGGAAAGACAAAACGTTTTTTTCTGGCGGAATTTTTTATCAAATAATTCATATCCGGTTTCCTTAAATTGGGAAAAGTGATGAACTATGAAAAAAGAGTTGCTGAAAATATAAAATATTGAAAAATCGCTTTTGCGACAGGCTGGTTTGTGGTATGATGATTGGTAAGACATACGTGCAGATATATCATATGTGCGTTTGAAAGCCAGGTGCCGGATGGCGCAGGCAGGAAATTGAGAGATAGAGGACGACTAAATGAAGAGATGGAAAATAGCAGGCATCTGTCTGGCGGTTGCGGTAGCAGCAGCGGCATCTGGATGCGGAAAAAAGACAGGGACTGAGACGACCGCAGCAGAGAGCACGGCAGCAGAGACAGAGGAGTATGTCGCAGAGAGCAGCGTGAAGCTGGGCGAGTACAAAGGCATCGCTGTGACCGTGACCGAGGCATCCGTGACGGACGAGGAAGTAGAAAACCAGATTCAGCAGGTGTTGAATTCAAAGGCCGAGTACCGCGAGGTAGACCGGGCAGCTCAGATGGGCGATCAGGTCAACATTGACTATAAGGGGCTTTTAGACGGCGAGGCATTTAAGGGTGGTACCGCTGAAGGATATGATTTGACGCTTGGATCCGGCAGCTTTATCGATGGATTCGAGGATGGGCTGGTCGGCGCTGTGAAGGGCGATCAGAAAGACTTAAACCTGACCTTCCCGGATTCGTATCCGAACAACCCGGATCTGGCAGGTAAGGAGGTTGTATTTGAGGTAACGGTCAATGCGGTCAAGGAGCGCTCCGTTCCGGAACTGACGGATGAGTTTGTTGCTTCCGTATCACCGGATGATGGAACCGTGGAGAAATACCGTGAATCCACCCGTGAGAACCTCTTAGAGCAGAAACAGCTCTCGATTGACAATCAGAGAGATACGGATATTCTGAATGCGGTTGTGGACAATTCAGAGGTTGTATGCTCGACTGCATCGATCGACGAGGCATATGATACACAGTTAAAGGCATACACCAACATGCTATCCTCCTACGGCGTCGATCTGGCGACCTATGCGGGCATGATTGGAAGCGATGAGGACAGCTTCAAGCAGGAGATCCGCCAGGAAGCCAAGGAAATGGCGAAACAGTCCCTCGTTTTAAATGAGATTGCGAAGCAGGAAAATATCACGATCGACGATTCGGACAAGGAAGCACTGGCGAAACGCTACGGCTACGAGAGCCTGAAGACGATGCTTCAGAATGACAACATCGATCAGAAGATGGTGGACGATACGGCACTGATGCAGAAGACACTTGATTTTCTGGTAGAAAATGCCAAGATCACCGTCAGCACTGAGGAGAACAATGCGGCGCTGAATACAGAAGCAGCCGAGGACGAGGCGGAGTAGAAAGCGTCTCATAAAAATACAGATAAGGGGATAGACATATGCAGATTTTATACGACAGAATCCGTAAAGATGGAATCGTAAGAGCAGGAAATGTATTGAAAGTGGATCGTTTCCTGAATCACCAGATGGATATTCATCTGTTCCAGGAGATCGGCAAGGAGTTTAAACGCCGTTTTGAGAGTGAGGAGATCAACAAGATCCTGACGATCGAGGCGTCGGGTATTGGTATTGCCTGTATCGTAGCCGAATATTTTGATGTTCCGGTTGTATTTGCCAAGAAAACAAAGACGAAAAATATTGCCGGAGAAGTGTATACAACGAAGGTTGAATCGTTTACCCATGGCACTGTATATGATATTATTGTGTCCAAGGAGTTCCTTGGAAAAGGCGATAAGGTTCTGGTTATCGATGATTTTCTGGCAAAGGGCAAGGCATTAGACGGTCTGACCACTTTGATTCAGGATTCGGGAGCAGAATTAGTTGGTGCGGGCATTGTCATTGAAAAAGGTTTTCAGGACGGCGGCAAACGCATCCGTGATAAGGGCATCCGCGTTGAGTCACTGGCGATCGTAGACAGCATGAATGCAGAGACCGGGGAGATCATATTCAGAAATGAAGATAAATAAAAAAGCATTGTTTTTTGATATTGATGGAACATTGTTTAGTGAAAAATTAAGGCAGGTACCGCAAAGCGCGGTGCTTGCCTTAAAAAAAACAATGGAAAAGGGAAATTTGACATTTATTAATACGGGGCGGACCTGGTGCCAGACGTCCAAAATCCGGGAGGAAGCGCCGGTAAACGGGCTGCTCTGTGGCTGTGGTACCTATATTTCCGTGGATGGAAAGACACTCTATGACCAGAGAATTTCGCCGGAACGGGCGGAGAAACTGAAAGAGGATATTCTGCGGTTCCGGATGGATACAGTGATGGAGGGCGTGGACGCCTGCTTTTTCCGGCCAGATGGGGTGCAGACCGAAACGATGCGGGCGATCCGCTCGATTCTCGACCAGAGCGGCTCGGTTTCGGCGAAGAACTGGTCGGATCCGTCCTTTTCGATCAGTAAATTTTGCGTGGCAGTCGGAGCAGACAGTGATCCGGCGGGATTTTTTGAGACACTTCGGGATTTTGAGGTGATTGACCGGGGCGGCGGCTTCTATGAGTGTGTGCCGATGGGGCATTCTAAGGCGAGTGCGATCGAGTGGATTTTGAAGCAATATGGGATCGCGCTGGAGGACGCGTGGGTCTTTGGAGACAGCATGAACGATCTGTCGATGTTCCAGTATGTGCCGAATGCGGTTGTCATGGGAAAACACGATGCCGGGCTGGAGTCGTATGCGACGTTTACGGCGAAGACCGTGGAGGAAGATGGGATTTACCGGGCGATGGAAGAGCTGGGGCTTTTGTAAGAAAGCAATGGTTTGGTGTTTGATATATATGTATAAAGAGTGAAATTTGTGTGGATGTGTGGAGTTCAGAGAAACATCCTGTGGAGAGAGGTTTCAGGAAAGATTGAACTGGTGGATGTCTGAGACTGGAAATGCTCAAGATTGTGGATCGTTGAGACAGAACTAGAATGAAAGGGCGTTGGATAAAGATATATGAATTATGAGAAATCGGAAAAATATGAAGTTCTCAAGCGGTATTTCGGATATGACAGCTTCCGCGAAGGACAGGAAATACTGATTGACGGGATTCTTGATGGGCGTGATGTGCTGGGAATCATGCCGACGGGCAGCGGAAAATCACTGTGTTATCAGGTTCCGGCATTGATTCTTCCGGGAATCACGCTGGTGGTGTCACCGCTGATTTCTCTGATGAAGGATCAAGTCACGGCACTCAATCAGGCGGGCGTCCACGCGGCGTATCTGAACAGTTCGCTGACGACGGCACAGTATTATAAGGCGCTTGGGTATGCGCGCGAGGGGCGTTATCCAATCATTTATGTGGCGCCGGAGCGTCTGATGACGGAGACATTTCTTGATTTTGCGATGCACGTGGATATTGCGATGCTGGCGATCGATGAGGCGCACTGCATTTCCCAGTGGGGACAGGATTTCAGACCGAGTTATTTGAAGATTGTTGATTTTATCGAGAAGCTGCCGAGGCGTCCGGTGGTCAGTGCTTTTACGGCGACCGCGACCAAGGAGGTCCGGGACGATATCATCGACATTTTGCAGTTACAGAATCCGGTGATGCTGACGACGGGATTTGACCGGAAAAACTTGTATTTTGCAGTGGAGACGCCGAAGGACCGCTATGCGGCAATCCGGGCATATCTGGAGGCGTACCCGGGGCAGGGAGGGATTATTTACTGTCTGACCCGCAGAAATGTTGAGGAGATCTGTGAGAAGCTGATCCGGGATGGATTTTCAGTGACGCGTTACCATGCGGGACTTTCCGATGCAGAGCGGCAGAAGAATCAGGATGATTTTATCTATGACCGGGTTCCGGTGATGGTGGCGACCAATGCGTTCGGCATGGGAATCGACCGGTCGGATGTACGGTTTGTCCTGCACTGCGGGATGCCGAAGAACCTGGAAGCCTACTATCAGGAGGCAGGACGTGCCGGGCGTGACGGCGAACCGGCGGAGTGCATCCTGTATTATAGCGGGCGGGATGTGGTGACGAACCAGCTCTTTATTGAGCGGAACCAGGACAATCAGGAGCTTGACGACTATACGCGGCAGGTGGTGCTGGAACGTGACCGGGAACGCCTGAAAAAGATGACATTTTATTGTTTTACGAATGAGTGCCTGCGTGATTATATCCTGCGGTATTTCGGCGAATATGGAAGTAATTACTGCGGAAACTGTTCGAATTGTATGACGCAATTTGACACGATCGACATTCAGGCGGCGGCAGAGAGTCTCTTAGGCTGTGTGCAGTCGTGCGGACAGCGCTATGGAACAACGGTGATTCTCGACACGGTGCACGGGGCGAATACGGTTAAGATCCGCAATTACCGGATGGATGAGAATCCGCATTATGGGGAGCTGGCGAAGGAGAGCGTCGTGCATCTGCGCCAGATGTTTAACTTCCTCCAGGTGGAGGAGTATCTGTTTGTCACGACGGATGAGTATTCGATTGTCAAATTGACGGAAAAAGGTGCTGCTTTCCTGGAAGCACCGGAACCAATCGAGATGAAGATGGCGAAGGAGCGGGAGAAACAGACAGCTGGAAGCAGCAAAAAGAGCCGCCGGGGCGCGAAACTTCCAGCCGGGGCAGACGAATTTACGGAGAAGGAAGAGACGCTCTTCGAGGCACTCCGCGCGCTGCGCCGCGAGATCGCATCCGAGGGAAAAGTGCCGCCGTATATCGTATTTTCTGATAAGACGCTGACGCATATGTGTATTTTAAAACCGGTCACGAAAGCGGAGATGCTGGAGGTGTCCGGCGTGGGTGCGTATAAGTTTGAAAAATATGGAGAACGGTTTCTGGAATGCGTGCGGAAGTTCTTAGGACAATAAGCGGGAATCCTCGGCAATTCAATTACCGAGATGAAAGCGCAGTAGTGTGCATATCTGCACAATGCAAATAGTATAATAATTCTCATCCTTTGATAGTAATGCCGTAACCGGCATACAATAAAAACGAAAATACGTTCGAATAATGGTTGCGCATTACATTTCGATATGATATACTATATGTATGAAAGAAAATCTTATACATTATAGGACTTGTGTGTGTAATATTAACTACCATATGGTTTGGTCGGTGAAATACAGACGGAAGATATTAACCCCAGAAGTTGAGAAATACCTACAGGAACTCGTGCAGCAGATAGCTGACGATAAAGGTTTTACCGTTCATTTATTTGAATGTGGTGAAGGTGATCATGTTCACTGTTTTGTATCAGCTCCACCAAAGCTGTCAATAACAGCCATTATCAAGTATCTGAAGGGGATCACAGGCAGGAAATTATTCGAACGTTTTCCGGAAATAAGAAACCAGTTGTGGAAGGGAGAACTGTGGAACCATTCCTATTATGTGGAAACGATCGGATCCGTATCTGAGGAAAATATTCGCCGTTATATTGAACATCAGAGCAAGTCGTATTAATTCAATGTGAATTGTAAATATTCATATGCATGGCTGTCTGAAGGGGGGAGGAGAATGCTGTTGTCTCACAGAACATCGGTTAATATCCGGCCGGAATATTCTAATATTATAGGGCATATGTGTTACGCTGCTTCCAAGCTCTGGAATGTCTGCAACTATGAACGTCGTCGATATAAAGAATTGGGGCTGGAGAAGTATCCTGACTGGTATTATCAGAAGAAAGCGCATAAAGGAGATCTGTGGTATAGGCAGCTTCCGTCCCAGACAGCGCAGGAGACCTGCAAGCAGCTGGATAAAGCCTGGAAATCATTTTATGCCCTTAAAAAGACCGGTGGGATCAAAGATCCAAATCCGCCGCGATTTAAACAGGACAATATACCAATCACTTACATGCAGATGGGAATCCGGCACGAGAAAGGTTCCGACCAATTACGGCTGTCTCTGTCAAAGGATCTGAAAAGCTATATGGAAGAAACTTACGGGATTCATGAAAAATTTCTATATCTTGAAAATAAGATTTTCAGGAACATGGATCACATAAAACAGCTGCGGATCTATCCACCGGAAGATGGAAAATGTGACCTTATCGTTATTTATGAGATCAAAGAGCCAGAACCGCTTTCCCTGAATGGTCATTATTTATCAATTGATCTTGGAATTCATAATCTGATGACCTGTTATGATTCCGGAAATGGAAGGAGTTTTATTCTAGGAAGAAAATATCTTTCGCTGGAAAGATACTTTCACAAAGAAATCAGCAGGGTTCAATC